>JAHLFF010000190.1 GCA_018883945.1 Candidatus Acinetobacter avistercoris | reverse complement strand
GCTGACATAGGTGCAGGTGGATTAGGTGACACTGCTTATCCTTATGGCTATCAACGTTTTGATATGCAAATGATGCTGGCCATTATTGTTATTGTAATGTTTGTGCAAGCGTGTGCTAAACAGTTTATTGGTGATCATAATTTGACTTATTTAGGCTGTCATTCAAAAGCAATAAAACTGATCTTAATTCTGCTATTCATTGTTGTGGGATTTGGGATATTTTCAAAATCATTCGTTTCAGTATTGGCCAGATCCTTAAAACTTTAACCCAATCGAACCATGAAATTCTTCCAAACAAAACTCATTTTTTATTTAATTTTGCTAAAATCTACTTTGTAGGGAACTTACAATAAAAAAATAACATAGATAAAAAAACCCACTCAAGGAAATAAGTGGGGAAAAGGAAAGATCGCGCTTATACATTTATATATTTTGAAATGGATCAAAGAGTACAGTCATCAATTTCAATATAAATGTATAAGATATTAAATGGAGTAAGAGAGCATGAGGATGACTCTTAATCGCGATACTTTCAAACTGTATTATGCAATATGCTCATGCATTAAAATTTATAACCAATTTTCAGGCTATAGCCGATCGCTGTATTATCTTTAAAATCAGCATCATAACGTTCAGTTCCAAACCAGCTTGCAGACTGGGCTTTTGCATCACCCATCCAGAAGTAGCGTGCACCGGCCTGAATGAAAGTTGCAGGAGTAGGACTATACTGACCACCTAGACCCGCACTCCAATAACCTTCAGTTGGCCCTAAAGTAGAGGTCGGATTACCCGCACCTGAGTCCCATCCACCCAGTAGAGATAAAGCTAATTTATCATTCAACTTGCGTGCAACACCAAATGTTGCTGAAATTTGGTCTTTATCATAAGCAATTAAGTCAAAACCGCGTGGTGTTCCAGCAACTGCCTGGGTCAAGCCCGAAGCCAATTGACCAAATTTATGCGGACGAATACTGAATTTAGACCAATCCACCCAGCGTAGATTGACGAATGCCAAGGTGTTTTCCATAATTCCTGATTGAAAATCCAGGTTGATAGATTGGGGCGTTGTAATCTCTGTTTTGCCTGATGTATAGACAAAATCCCTGCCCAGTTCAGGCACACCTGATTCAATAAAGACACTATTGGCCTGAGGCATTGTTTCCTTTACGTCCACTTTGTAATCAATTTCAGAGCGATACGTAAGTGATGCTTTTAAAGCAATTTCTGGAATTTGAAACGCGACCCCAGCCAGATAACCGAACTCGCTTTCTTCGGGAATAGAAGCATCATAGCCCTTGATTTGCTGACCTGTCTCTTTATCTTTAAAGGTACTGCAAAAAACAGTCCCAATTTTATCTGAGCACATGATGCCGCCAAATGGTCCGTAGACTGAACCACGTAAACTGACATCCCCTTTCACTGTTTGATAAACAGGGCCGGCATAAATATTCCAGTGTTCATTCGGTTGATAACCTATAATGAAAGACAGGCTTTGTGTACTTACTTCAACACTGGTCCCCTCACCTTCATTATGAAATGCTCCAGCCTTGAGCACGTCATCACCACCGAATAGAGGAGAAAATGTTGGGCTGACCTGATGTTTTTGATCACTAGTTGAATAAGCCGCCTTTGCACCAAAAGGCTGGTCGTAGATTAACCCTAATGAAATATGTTCATTTGCCTGATACTTCAACGCAAAATTTGCAAAATGAAAACTTTCAGCCATATCGCCTAAATTTGAATTTGAGAGATCTGCACCGGACTTGGCGGTGTCATTCGAAGGCATATTCCAGCCATCTCGCATATTTCCAGAAACATCTGCATCAAGTACAGAAAAACCTGCTTCGAAGTAATTATTGGGCTGCAAAAAAGCAGCGATCGATTGTCCCGAACGATCCATTGCTGCGGCAAATGCCCCAGTGGTAGGTACGCCAATTAGTAAAATAGCCCACGTAAGAGTTTTCAATTTCATTTTTAATCCCTTTACTTTTTATTCATTAACACGAATCAATGTGTTAAAAATGCGTAAATTTCGCATTTATTGAGCAAACAATAGCACAATAAAATTGAGAATGTGAAGAGCTTAAAATTTAAACATTAAAAAATTCATGATTTATTTAGTGGAAATTTATAAAAATAATGAGTAAAAACATGAAATTGAATATAAGAAAAATAATATGAATGTTTTTGAAATTTATTTTATGTTCAGAAAATAAGAGCAAATTTTAAGTTTCTATAACAACATCAATAAGCCCAGATTTTTTAAATGAAAAGTCCAGAATATATAAGGTTTCATGATTCACTTATGAATCGTTGCTTCGATAACATTCAGAAAAATTCGAAGAAAAAATATTTGGGTTGGGCTGAATGAAACTAGGCGATTTAGAGGGATACTCTGATTTTAATTTAGCAGTCACATGTAACAGATTTAAATCCTATTCTGCTTGAGAAGGAGGAAACAATTGAATGTAGATAGGGAAACATGTAAATTAATGCGAAAATTTCACTTTTTAGGTGTCGGGAAAATATTGGAAACATGAGCAATTTGCCCACCAACAATGCAGACTTCAATTTACAACAGGTTTTGTTGTTAATGAATGATTTAACCGAATGGCTCATCCGCTCAGGAGTGGGCTATATGGAGTTTTCTGCTGCTCTAAAACCATTATTTTACCAACAGGCCATTCAAGAACTGGAACGCTTAGACCAGAAAACCACAATATCAGCCATTAGTTTATTAGCAGGTTTGCATCGTAAGGATGTCAGTGCCTATAAGGAGATTTCTACTGCAGGGAAACCTTTAACTGAAGCAAGTGTAGCAGAGCCGATCAGTGTGCCGGCTCGGGTCGTTGGATTATGGATTGCAGGAGATTATCCGCAACACCTACCTTTTAGTGATCCTGAACAACCTAGTTTTGAGCTCTTAGTAAAAAGAGTTTCATCTGAAAGACATCCACGATCGGTACTCAATGAATTAGTTCGTTTAGGAATCGTTAATGAGGATTCAGGCAAGATTAAGTTAAAGAAAGGAAGCTTTATTCCAGATCATTTACATCAAGAATCTCGCAAGTTACTCAGTCAAAATTTACACAGTCATCTTCAAGCAGGTCTGCATAATTTATTTCAAACGAATCAAATCTCACATCTGGAAGAAGCGGTTCGAGCAGATGGATTAACACTCGAGTCTGTGCGAATTTTGACGCAATACTCTATTGAATTATGGGAAAAATATTCAAAACAGATGATGGAACACGCGCTAAAACGCTGTGCCTTGGATGAGAATAAAACACAAGCCAAACATACATTTTGTTTAGGGATATATCAAAATGACACATAAAAACAGATTCTTATTTTATCTTACTTGTATAACCTTGCTTTCTGGATGTGGTGAAGATTTCACCACCGGTGTGACCAAAGGTGGAACCGGTAATGGTGTGGATGATGGTCGACCTACAATCGTTACAGATGGAGATCCTGTAAATGATACTTACAGCATCTGGCTTTCTAAACCAGAAAGTGACTATTGTCATGGCCTAAAAAGAACTTTAAGTTTCACAGATCCATTAAATTCAGAGCTTATTCAAGAAAATAAAACAATATCAATGAAAATTGAAGATAACATAGAATATCCAATTGTTTTACAAGTTCGTTGGGAAAATAAATCAGATCAGACCAAGACTATTTTCCGATCATCATGTGCAGATTTAGTGTTCTTTGATGAGTTAAAACAAGATCCATTTAAGCTGCAAGCTCGTTGTGATGTTGAAACTGTGACTTTAAATAAAAATGATATTTTCATATCAAAAGAATATAAATATGATGCTCGGTATACAGGAAACAAAATACTGACTCACACTAACGAAATTCAGTTTTCCCCGATACAAGATCATGAGGTGGATTGTGATCCTTTAAATATTCAGTACAGTATTCAGAATGAGTAAATTGTATTAGTTCAAACTTGATCGTACATTCCTCTTGAAAAAGAGAAAGTTACCCGTTTTGATAAAGGTGTCGAAAATCTTGATCAAAAAAGGTAACTTTCTTATGTTGCTAACAATCAAATCATCAAACGCAAAGTCAGCTTGCTCAATTTAGCCGAAGAACTTCAGAATGTATCCACAGCTTGTAAGATCATGGGGTTTCTAGGTAAGCATCCGCTGAACCCCATAGCTATTTTTTTAATTCGGTTCAGGTTTCCAGTGGTGTGGTAGTAATTGTTCTATTTGGGTCACTTTGTGTGTCGGCAACCTTTTCAGCACATCACTTAAATAGGCATACGGATCCAAGTCATTCAGCTTTGCTGACTGAATCAGCGTGATGATCCGGGAGCGGTCGACGTTTAGGTTTATTGGCTGTGGCTTTTTGTGCGGGTACATCGGTTTTAGCTGCATTCAGCCGTTCCAATTTCAAATCAACGGCTGCGATATCTTCTTCAACCGCTTCGTCCCGTAGATGGATTTGTTTTGCGGTTAGATGTTCGTTTTTACTGCCGAATTTATGCTGTTTAAATAGTGCAAGCTCATGCTCGTATTTTTGATTAAGAATGGAAAGATGTTGAACTTTAGCATCTAATTGTTGTTTATCTTCTTCGAGTTGTTGATGCTGCAGCGCCAACTGCCGGGTAAATTCCAGCAGTTGTGTATGGGTCAGTTGGCTTAAATCAGGCAGCGTATTCATGACCGCAGTATGCCTGAGGTCATGACATAGAGGAAATAGAACGTTTGGAGAATAGCAGAGTGGATGAGCCTGGTTTAGAGCATAGTGACCACCTGCTGTCGTCCAATTCTCTGCCAGGGCAAACCCTGGATCAGTGCCTGTAACTGCTCAGGGCTGATGGCCATGCCTTTCACCCTGGTGAATCTGGGCCCAGTGAAATTTGTCCTGTTCCAGCCGCTGGGCACACAGCCAGACACCGAGTCCATCATGTACCAGCACTTTCATGCGATGGCCACGTTTATTACAGAACAGGTAGGCGCAATGCGGTTTGATGTAGCCAAAGGTTCTCAGCACCTGAGCCCTGGCCGTATAGGATGAATTCATAAGGTGTGTTCAGCAGACGCTTACACACTATCGCGGTATTCATGAGTTAGAAAAAGTGGGGTTCAGTGGACACTTACTTTTTTGCGCGTATTATAGAAGTGAATTTACGTGAGATAGACAGGGTCTTATTGAAGCAGATCACAAGCTATGGGTTATAACCGTAAATAGACCATTTGACATGTGTTGTTACCTGAAGCAATTTCAGGAATTATTGCCGGTTTTACTGTGACTTTAGTCACCATGCTTAACTCATCAGTTATTGCGGCTGCCATAGGTGCAGATGGATTAGGTGACACTGCTTATCGTTATAGCTATCAATAGCTTTAACCCTAAACTTTTTCTTAACTGATTTTTACTTGAACCCACATTTTCTCTATCGGATTTAAATCAGGGCCATACGACGGCATGGTAACACCTATTATTGCATTTTAATTCCAAAGTATAGTGATTTTTCTTGTTGGGGTAAGAGTTCTCTTAAAATTGCCTTAATTTTAGCAGCCCCATCATCTTCAATTTTATTGTTTATATTATCTGTAACATTTTGACTATTACTACCCACGATTGGCAATACTTCTGCAACTCTCCATTGCTGGGTATAAGCTGGATACATATCGTTAATCACCACATTACTTAATGCAGCACTGCCGGTATTTCTCACCATAATTCGATAAATTAGACATTGATTCGGTTTTAAGTTTTCATTTTGCATGGTATACGTTGCATTTATAACTGCCGAAATATTTGCCATACTGCAATCTTCAACTTTAAATTGTGATTTCAGAATTTTTAATTGATTCGGGCTAACCGTAATCAAGTCAGTATTGATTAAATCAATTAATGATACTTCTTTTCCGATATTATCCGGCTTGGCAATCAACTTCATTTGACTGCTCATACCATTGCTGGCTGTTGAGGGAGCTTCAACTTTAATCAATAAAGTGATCGATTTATTCGGTTCAATGATATTGCTTAATTCAGTCTCTGTGCCAGATAGCAAAGTATCACTTGCATCTAGCGTATCATTGCCATTTTGATCCAAAAACAAGGTATATAAAAAGCCATCGGTTTGATTGAATGGGTTAAGACTGACCTTTATTTTAGTTTCATTTTCTACACCATAGTTGGTCAGACGGTGTAAAAATACATAGCTTCCCCCTATCCCCACCTGTGCACTTTGATCATTGCTTAATTCCAACAGACGCTTTTTGGGCTGGGGAATCACCGCATCCAGAACAATGTCAGCTAAGCCCGATTGAAGTGACTCGATTGCAAACCAGATATTGGTGGTCGCTGTCACAGAAGAATAAACGGTCACAACTGCACAGAGCTGTGCAGTACTATTGGCCGCAACATTCAGTTGAGTAATTTTCTGACTAGTTACACCTGTTTTACACTGCGCAAGATCTGCTTTATAAAATTCAATTTTTAAACCAGAAGTAAATGGCGTAATACTATTTTTAACCAAGCTTGAATACTCACCGGCCCCCAGAGTTGGCTCAATTTTGCTACTGGATGCGTACAGTTGATAATCCTGTGCCAGACTACCGTAATTCTGAATATTGAGAGGGAAATAAACTTTGGTGTTGCTGTCTGATTTTTGGGTCCAGAGAGGTGTAGAACCAGTTCTGCCCTCTTTTCCAATGATAAATATACCTGTACCAGTTGCTGCTTCATCGGTCGCAGGGGCATTACTGATGTTGTTGGACAAATCACTTTTGGCCGCAATCAATGTTTTTAAGGTGGATGTATTATTTCCAGGAATGAGATCCTGCATCTTTGTGGTTTCAATAATTGCTGTATTTTCTACAAAACCCACACTTGAAGTATCTGTGTCAGTGACTTTTAAATTTTTAACGGTAAATCGGTATTTCGCATTGGCGGGAATATCACCTAAACTTAAACCACTACCTGCAGTGGTACTGCTCAACAGTGCAGTCAATGCATTAGCATCTGTCCAAGTTGAAGGACAAGCCTTGCTAGTACCATCGGTTAAGTTTTCACACGTTAAACTCGTTTGATTGATAGCATCACCGGTCGTTACTCTGAGTAAATTTTTAAAATTATCTCGCAGGAGTACTCCATCTGCCTGCACGGCAGTATTATTGATGACATCCAGCTTATAAGAAATCAGGTTATCTTTTTGAACCACCGATTCTGGGGTTAAAGTTTTGACAACCGCCAAATCAATATCATCTTCTTGAATTTTCAGATCAAATTTAATATCTGCAGTGACACTACCGCAGGTACGTAAATTGGTAGGAAAAACTTTACTGTTAGCATCCAACGCGAATTCAAAGGGAAGATTGATATCAGTATTGGTTTGGGTATTACCAAAAATTTTAATGACCAAATCATTCACCTGAACCCCTTTGGTATAATCCAGGGTAGAGTTATAGACTGGAGTATAGTTAAAGGTCACTTTATTGGGATTTGAGGTCACCAAACTATCTGCTGAATCCAATTCAACCAAGCCCGATGCAGTTTGCTTATATATTCTGTAATTTGTGCCATATATTGCTTTGGTCTGAGCATAGCCTGTTGGATATTCAATTTTAAATTGCAGGGTAGGCATATCACTCTGACTTAAAATTTGCCCAACAATATTAAAAGGTACAGAATGGGTCTTCCCTGTTGCATCCTCACCTTCATAAAAACGCCCCGAAGCGGCACTGAATTCAACTGCGGGTTTCAATTTTAATGAAATATCATCGAGAAAGTTCCCCAATGTATTACTGCTCCCTGACTGTGTCGCAGCAAAAATGAACTCATAGATACCACTATCAACAGTGACTTTAGCTTTCGCTCCAGTAGGGTTAGCCTCTCGCCATTCAAATAAACTATTTACAGGTTGACTGGTTCCAATCGTCTGGTTTTGGGTAAAAGAGACACGATTTGTACCATTTACTTTGCCTATATAGAACGTTGCTTGCTCATTAGTGCTATCGCGCGCAGCATGCCTGAAGTTCCAGCTAAACTCTTCATCTTTAAACAAGCAGACTGGTTGATACAATGCTGATGCATCCTCAGCATTTAATTCGGCATACTGGTTTGCCGTACTTGAACTCGCCTTGCCATTGGCTGTTTCCCATTTGGTTAAATACTTGATTCCTGTTGCAGGCTGGTTGCTTGGCGCTGCACCACCACCACGCCAGATTTCAATCAGCTTTGTCAATTTATGAGTCGTTAACCACCCTTTAACTTCTGTTTCGGAATATTGTTTATGAGGCATAGTGCCTAAATTCGGTTCATTAAAACTTAAATTGACGAAGCTGCGCTGAATTTTAACTTTATTGGTATCCGCTGCGGTATCTGCTGCATTAACC
>JAHLFF010000189.1 GCA_018883945.1 Candidatus Acinetobacter avistercoris | reverse complement strand
GCATTAATCTGGGCGCTGTGTTCAGACTCTTCGTGTAAGCGCTGCAAGAGTAACTCGGCTCTCTCCACTGCATCGATTTCCCCATCAATGGCAAAATCATCACCGCGTTGGGAAATTGTGACATTTAAACGTTGTTCAATTTGTTTCAAGTGACCGTTATAAGCACCGAGCATGCTTTGTAAACGGTCCATTGAAATGCCAGGGAAAGCCACTGTACGTCTAATCGCTGCAGTCAAGAGATATCCTTTTGTAAAAGTAAAATCTATACCCTTACATTACGCCACGTCAGGCTCAAGATTCAAGAGTTCTCCGTAAACTAAATTTAGGGTCTTAATCTCTGTAATCTCAATCTCTGCAAAGCGTCCAAGCCAAGACGCATCACCAATAAATGTTACATAACGTGTATTGTCTGCTGTACCGACCAATAAATTAGGATCTTTATCAGAAATTTTTTCAATCAATACGCGTTGAATTGTTCCTTTCATTTCATCCGTTTTATCAATACTTGAACGTTTGATCCATTTTTGAACTTTGGCCAATCGTTCTTTTTTGATCACTTCAGGAATGGTGTCTGGAAGTTCAGATGCAGGCGTACCCGGACGCTTTGAATAGATAAAACTATAAGAATGATCGAAATCTAGATCTTGAATAAACTGATAAGTCTCTTCGAAATGCGCATCGGTTTCACCAGGGAAGCCAATGATGAAATCTGAAGATAAATGCATATCCGGTCTAACTTGACGCAAGCGCGCAATTTTATCGATATAGACATCAATGGTGTGATTACGTTTCATCGCTTGAAGGATGTCATTTGAACCACTTTGCACTGGTAAATGGAGGTGAGACACCATTTGTGGTAAGTCACGATAACACTCAATCAAATCATCATTAAATTCAAGTGGATGAGACGTGGTATAACGCAAACGGCCAATACCCGGAATTTCTGCTACCAAGCGCAATAAGTCTGCAAAAGTACAAATATCGCCTTCAAAGGTTTCACCACGGTAGCCATTGACGTTTTGACCCAGAAGTGAAATTTCACGAACACCTTTTTCAGCCAAACCTGCAATTTCGGCCAATACATCATCTAAAGGACGTGAAACTTCTTCACCGCGGGTATATGGAACCACACAGAATGAACAATATTTTGAGCAACCTTCCATGATTGAAACGAAAGCTTTATAACCTTCGACACGAGGTTCTGGTAAAAAATCGAATTTTTCAATATCTGGAAATGAAATATCAATCAGCTTAATTTTATCTTTTTTAGGCTTTTCGATTTGATCAAAATGCTGATCAAGCATTTGAGGTAAACGATGCAGTGTTTGAGGACCAAAAATCATATCCACATAGTTTGCACGCTTTTGAATATTGTCGCCTTCCTGAGATGCAACACAACCACCAACACCAATAATAAGGTCTGGATTTTTTTCTTTTAGTTTGCGCCAGCGACCAAGTTCAGAAAAAACTTTTTCTTGTGCTTTTTCACGAATCGAGCAGGTATTCATCAGCAGAATATCTGCATCTTTTGGGTCAGTCGTGAGTACATAACCGTGCGAATCACCTAAAAGATCTGCCATACGATGACTGTCATACTCATTCATCTGACACCCTTGCGTTTCAATATACAGTTTTTTAATTGCTGCATCGATAACAGGGGTGTGCTGTGGCTGGTTTACAGTGTTTTCTGAGGCAGCTTGGGCACTATTGGGAATGAAGGTTTGAACCGTCATGAAGGCTCCTATCCTATATTAGGGGAATAAAGCGAAAGAACAGAAACAGAAGTATATCTGATTCTTTAAAAGCCGCATATTTTACAGTATTTCAGCTGTAATGATGCATAAATAAAAAAATGAGATGATCGCACCCAAACACTTGAAAATTGGTTTAAAATAATAGAATTGAATCAGCAGTTTACATAACAGAACAGAACCCATTCAATAGTCTTATTACAATGAGCGAAAGTATTGTAACGCTCTTCCTTCAGCGTGAAATATGCAAATCAGTTGTACTGGCAGCAGGTCAAAAAGTTGAGAATAAACGCGTGTTAAAAAAAACTTTGAAACAAAAGCCATTGAAATCATATTTCTATGGGCTCATGATTTTATCCAGTTTTCCAGCCGTGCATGCAGCTGAAACGCAATTTAATGACGCTTTAAGGTTTGCAAATGCTGGCGATGTCAGTCAACTTGAACAGTATCGAGCAGCGATGCAGGGTGACGCATTGGGGTATTATCCAGAATATTGGATGCTGAACAGTAATTTAGGTTTTCAACCCGCAAGTAGTATCATCAGTTTTGCCCAGCGCTATCCACAATCTGCGATGGCAGAAAAATTGTCAGCCGATTACGTCGAAGAAAAAGTGAAACAGGCAGATTTCGCGACAGCTCAACCTGTTTTGCAATACGTGACCAATGCAGACCAAGCAGAAAGTTGTGCAGTTGCACAAGTTCGTGCAAAGACGGGTGATGTATTGGTGTATGCAGAGTATAAAAATGTTTGGTTGCAAACGGATTCTCAGCCTGAATCATGCACAGGTTTAGGACGATTGATGTTATCCAGTCCTCTACTCACAACGTCTGATCGTCAACAGCGTATGTATGCGCAGTTAAGAGCAGGCCAAGCAGGGCAGGCGATTGCAACAGCGCAAACCATCGGTTTAAATTTATCTTTAGCACAATTAAATCAAATTCAAGCCAATCCATTAAATTACCTGTGGTCTGCGCCTAAAAACAATAACGAAGATTATGCGTATATGGTCTATGCCTTGGGACGTACGGCAGATTCAGATTTGAATTCTGCTTTACAGTTAGTACCTAAGTTGATTCAAGGTGTACCCACTGATGTCGCAAAGTACATTCATCGTACCGTGGCGTATATCGGGGGTACGACCGTGATGAAAAATAATTTTAATCGTGACGTTTTAAATAGTTTTGATGCAAGTTATGGTGTGCCTTTCACACCTGAAGAATCTGAAATTTATGCGCGTCAGGCGATTCGTTTTGGAAGCTGGGAAAGTGTGATACGTGCGATAGATGCGATGAGTGTGACTCAAAAACAAGAAGATCGCTGGCAATATTGGTTGGCAAGAGCGTCTGAAAACAGAGCTGATCCTGCCTCTAAGCAAGCGGCAAAGGGAATATACCAGCGTTTAGCTGCGGCTGGCGATGAGTACCACAATCTGTTAGCGAAAGATCATTTAGGTATTCGATACAATGAAGCGAAAGATCGTTCAGAACCTTCAGGTGGCGATTTACAGCGTTTAAATCAAGACATTCATTTTCGCCGTGCTTTTGCTTTAAAAAATATTAGTGCACCCGATAATTATATCAATCGTGAATGGAATTGGGCGGTACGACAGGCCTATTTGAAAAATGATGATGGCCTATTGTTGGCAGCGGCCAAACGTGCAACTGAAATGGGTTGGTATGATCGTGCCATTTATGCGGCTGAACGAACGTCTAGCAAGCACAATTATCATTATCGTTATCCAACACCGCATCAAGGTTTAGTGATTACCCACAGCAATAATGCGGGTGTTGATCCTTCTTGGGCTTATGGTCTGATGCGTCAAGAAAGTCGTTTTGTGACGGCTGCGCGCTCTCATGTTGGTGCAGGTGGTTTAATGCAAATTATGCCGGCAACAGCGAAAGACGTAGCACGTAAAATGGGTGAAACCTATAACCCTGCTGCTTTAACAGATCCAAATACAAATATTCGTTATGGAACCTATTATCTTTCGATGATTCAGGGGATGTTAAGTAATAATCCTGTATTGGCGACAGCTGGCTATAATGCGGGTTTAACTCGGGCACGTCGTTGGCAACCAGAGTTTCAAAGCCTTGCTTCAGACCAATATACAGAGTCTATTCCTTTACATGAAACGCGCGATTATGTGAAAAAAGTGATGACAAATGCAGCGCATTATGGCGTTATTTTAGGTCAAGGACCTCAAGCTATTGAGAGTCGTATGCCGACCATACCCACACGTAGTACGCCCTGATGAGCCAATTTAAATCAAATTAAGCATTGGATGTCTGGTTTATATGCAATTTAAAAATCGAGTTTCTTTCAAGCGCTATTCCGCATTAATATTATTTAGTGTTGGTAGTGCTTTGGCAGTCACTCAGGTTTTTGCTTCGCCAGTGGGTTTAAAAGGCTATGTCATGACGATTCAGATGACACCTGCTGTTTGCGAAATTGATAGTTCACTGAAGAAAAAACGTAAATGCTTAGAAGGCTACTCTCTCAATATTGTGGGTTTGATGCCAGAGACGAATCAAAGCGATTGTGCGACATTATCTTCTGCAAAGTTATCGCCGTTACAATCCAAAGTGGTGGCCAGTGTGATGCCTGATGAGTATGCCCGTCATTCCCTCTGGGCAAACATCGGAGGCTGTGTGCCTTTAAGCGCCAGTCAGTATTTTAGAGATATTATTAAGAAGGCAGAACAGCTCAAAATTCCAAATGATTTAAGTGTCATGGGAACTAAGGATATGACATTAGTATCGCTCCGAAATCAATTCTTAAAACTAAACCCAAGTTTAACAAAAGATGCGATCCGTTTTAGTTGTCAAAAGCATAAAGGTGCAGCGATGCTGACTGATATCCATGTATGCTATACGACCAAGGGGCGATATAAACAATGCCCAAGTCAAATGACAACGACATGCCCAAGCGTTATAACCATCAAAGGCGCTTACTAGGCTTTTATTCTTTTTTATTCATTTTTCCTATTATACTTTTGTTGAAATTCAAGCTCTTTTTCATGCACAGCGTGAATGATTGGAGTACAATCTTGGCGTTTATGTTTTTTAGATTAAATGGAACAACTGTTTAATCGCATTGAATATCCTCTATGGAGATAATTAGATGAAGCAAGCCGTTCGTGTTGCCGTTACAGGCGCTGCAGGTCAAATTGGTTATAGCTTACTTTTCCGTATCGCAAGCGGCGAAATGTTGGGTAAAGATCAACCAGTTATTTTGCAATTATTAGAAGTTCCTTTCGAAAAAGCTCAACAAGCGCTTAAAGGCGTAATGATGGAGCTTCAAGACTGTGCATTCCCTCTTTTAGAAGGTATGGTAGGTACTGATGATCCTAAAGTTGCATTTAAAGATGCTGACTATGCGTTGTTAGTAGGTTCACGTCCACGTGGTCCTGGTATGGAACGTGCTGATTTATTAAAAGTAAATGGTGAAATCTTCATCGGTCAAGGTCAAGCACTTAACGAAGTTGCTAGCCGTGACGTGAAAGTTCTAGTTGTTGGTAACCCTGCAAATACGAATGCTTATATCGCAATGAAATCTGCTCCAGATCTTCCAGCGAAAAACTTCACAGCGATGTTACGTCTTGATCACAATCGTGCTGCATCTCAAATTGCGGCTAAAACTGGTAAAGCAGTTAAAGATATCAAAACGCTTACTGTTTGGGGTAACCACTCTCCTACAATGTATGCTGACTACCGTTTTGCTACAATCAACGGCGAAAGCGTTAAAGACATGATCAACGACCAAGATTGGAATGCAAATACATTCCTTCCAACAGTTGGTAAACGTGGTGCTACGATTATTGAAGCACGTGGTTTATCTTCAGCTGCTTCAGCTGCAAATGCTGCGATCGATCATATGCGTGATTGGGCGCTTGGCACAAACGGAGAATGGGTAACAATGGGTATCCCTTCTGACGGTTCTTATGGTATTCCAGAAGGTGTGATGTTCGGTTTCCCTGTGACAACTGAAAACGGTGAATACAAAATCGTTCAAGGTCTTGAAATCGATGAGTTCAGCCGTGAGCGTATCAACTTCACGCTAAATGAACTTGAAGAAGAACGTGCAGCAATTGCTGACATGATTAAATAATTTGATCTTAAACGATTAGATTAGAAAAAAGCACTTCTTCTTGGAGTGCTTTTTTTATTGATAAAAAATAATAACTTCTACAAAAAATAACATGAACACGCCAAGTGAATAGCTGATTATTTAAACTGAACAGGTTAGGATTTTATGGTTGAAACAATCATGGATCAGAGGAGTAGACAATGTTTGATGAACAGCCGACCTTGGAATTGTTATTTGAACAACTTGGTTTAGATTCAGATCAAGATGCTATTGAAAAGTTTGTGGAAGAACATCAGTTAGACCAAAACACACCTTTACACAAAGCGAGTTTCTGGTCTAAAAATCAACATGACTTTATTATTGAACACTGGAAAAAAGATGACGAATGGGCGATTCCAGTCGATACTTTAAATGCTTTGCTACATCAACAAGATGGTGCAGAAAAATAACAACACAATTTGATACAAGAAACCTAGCGCCAATCGCTAGGTTTTTTGATGAATCTATAATAAATTTGATGAATAAGAATACACAATATAATTGATAAGGAGGGCGAGATGCTCAAACAACACCAACCATCCTTGGAATTACTATTTTCTCAGCTTGGACTTGCCAATAGTGCTGCCGCGATTGAACTATACGTGCGAACCCATCAGTTGGCTGCCAATGTGTCATTGCATGACGCTCCATTTTGGAATAAATCTCAACGTTCTTTATTGATTAGCCATTTGGTGCAAGATGATGATTGGGCTATTTGGGTGGATGAGCTGAATCAACAGTTGCACTTAGATTCTTCTAAACTGCAATTGGCTTAATTTAAGAGTAAATGAGCATTAAAGAAGAACGTTCAAAAAAAATTCAGCTTAGCGTTTGAAATAAAACACCTGACGTTTTAGAACGCTTAGCTCATCAGAAATAAAAAAGACTCGGATTTTTTAAATCCGAGTCTTTTTTATTTGAGCATTATTTAAATGATTGATCTTCTTTGCAATATATACATGAGTTGAAAAAGTTTTCGCCCACTTAAAGTATTTCCGAGATATTGCAACTCATATTGAGACGTTAGCTCACAATTTTAAAGTCGTCTTGTTTTTAGTTTGCTTGTTTTTTTGGGTGCAATGCCAAATGAGGACACGTCTTAATATTCACTTGAAAGATACTTTTAATCAGGACTGGATTGAAGGTTGAGATACTTTCGACTTCACGCTATGTCGAAAAGTCAATTTTATATCGATAACAAGCATGCCTAGATTTTGATTTTTTTGAGCATGTTGTGCAAAACAACGCTGTCGAAATTTATTTCTTATGATTTCACGAGTGATGGTAGACGCTAATCCTCATAGTCAAAAAACAATAGAGCATTTTGAAGAACCTGGCCGTAATAAGGTGGAAATCTCATTTCTTTCTCTTATTTTCCTCTTTTAGACAACCAAGCATCGTTTATTGCGTAATTTTAACTACTTTTGGTCGGAAGCAAGTTGCACTTCGTCTGAGGTTCTGAGATTTTTTTTTGCACAATATGGTAATTTATTTCACAAGTTTGGTCATTATGGTCAACTGGTTCACATTATTATAATAGATAAAAGCCCTGGAGGGCTATGAAATGCCTAAAATAAAAGTAATCTCTAAAGAAACGCATAATTTACTAACGGAAACCGAGGGAAGCAAAGTTGCTCTATCTGAAGCCTCTGTTGTTGTCCTCAAGATAAATAAAAATGATGTACTTAAAATAGAAAAAAATGGCACTGATGCTATTGTTACACTTAAAACTGGAGAACAAATTGTTATAGAGAATTTCTTTAACAATGGTGACAAGCAGTTTGAAAATAGTTTAGTTCTGGAAGACGATCAACATAAACTTTTATGGGTACAGTTTACCGATGCAAATGGAGCATTATTAGAAAATATAACATATGGTTATATTGAAAGTATTGAGCCACTTCTTTACAGCGATACTTATGCTGGACCCTTAGCTTGGGCTTTTATTCCTGCTACAGCTGGTGGAATATTGTGGTGGGCTGGTAATAGAAATAAAGATAATAATGATGGAGATACCACAGCACCGACGAAGCCCACTAGCCCAGAAGGCTTCATTGACAATCAAGGTGACAAACAAGGCACATTCTCAAGTGGCACAGCGACGGATGACAGCACACCTGGAATTATTATCGGTCCAATCACCACAGGTGAAACACCAAACTTAATCGTCGATGGTGTCAAAGTTCCGTCTATCTATGATCCAAATACAGGAACATTAACGCCTGTTAATCCACTTCCTGAAGGTTCACACGAAATTCGCTATACGATCACCGATCCAGCGGGGAATAGCAGTGAGCACAGTGATCCGATACAAGTGATTGTGGATACCATAGCACCAACACAATCTGTCGTTATTGCATCAGTAACCGATGATGTAGCGCCAGGCTTAGGTAATGTTGTGAATAACGGAGCAACCAATGATACGACACCATTACTTGGAGGAACCATCAGCGCTGTTTTGAACAGCGGTGAACAAGTTGTTATTTTACGAGATGGAGCAGTCGTTGGAACTGCCACAGTGACAGGCACAACGTGGACATTTGCGGATGCTGGTTTAACCGATGGTCGTACTTATATTTATACAGCACGCGTAGAGGATGCGGCGGGCAATCGTGGTGCGATTTCTACCAACTATAGTATTTCAGTCGATACCATCGCGCCAACACAAACGGTAGTCATTAGTAATATTGTTGATAACGTAGCACCACAAATTGGAAATGTTTTAGATGGTGGCGTAACCAATGATGTTACCCCAGAACTGCAAGGTACGATCAGTACAGTGTTAGGCTTAGGTGAAGTTGTTGCGGTCTATCGTGATGGGGGTAAAGTGGGTACAGCAACGGTGACCAATTCGATTTGGACATTTGCAGATACCGGCTTGGCTGATGGCGTAAATTATGTTTATACAGCACGAGTAGAAGATGTTTCTGGTAACCAAGGTTTGGTATCGAATGACTATTCAATTACTGTAGATACGAGTGCACCAACCCAATCGGTCGTTATTTCAACAGTGACTGATGATGTAGCACCAGGCTTAGGAATTGTTGCGAATAATGGAGCAACTAATGATACGACACCATTACTTGGTGGAACCATCAGTGCTATTTTGAACAGCGGTGAGCAAGTTGTAGTATTACGTGATGGAGCAGTCGTTGGAACTGCAACAGTGACAGGCACAACGTGGACATTTGCGGATGCTGGTTTAACCGATGGTCGTACTTATATTTATACAGCACGCGTAGAAGATGGCGCTGGCAATCGTGGTGCGATTTCTAGCAATTATAGTATTTCTGTCGATACCAGCGCGCCAACACAAACAACGGTTATTACGACTGTGCTGGATAACGTAGCACCTGGTTTAGGTACTGTTGCCAATGGTGGTACGACAAATGACACCACCCCAGAGCTACAAGGTACGATCAGTACGGTATTAGGCTTAGGTGAAGTTGTTGCAGTCTATCGTGATGGGGTTAAAGTTGGCACAGCGACAGTGACCAATACGACTTGGACCTATGTAGATAGTAGTTTAGCGAGTGGTTCAAGCTATACATATACAGCACGTGTCGAAGATGCAGCTGGCAATACAGGAAATAGCTCATCAAATTATAATGTAACCATTGAGACAGGTGGTCCAACACAAACTACAACAATTATTGCGGTGCAAGATGACTTCGCGCCACAAATTGGTACCGTTGCAAATAACGGCGCGACCAATGATACGACACCAGTGATTGAGGGGCAGATTAGTGCGGCGTTGAATGTTGGTGAAAGTGTGATCGTTCTACGTGATGGTGTAGTGCTTGGAAAAGCGACAGTTGCAGGAACTACATGGACATATAATGATACTGGTTTGAGTTCTGGATCAAATTATACCTATACCTCATATGTAGAAAATGCAGCATTCATCCAAGGTGGTATATCGAACTCTTATACCATTACGGTTGACACTGATGCGCCAACACAAACAACGATCATTACGACTGTGGTGGATAACGTAGCACCAGGTTTAGGTACTGTTGCCAATGGTGCCTTCACCAATGATGATACACCAAGCATTGAAGGAACGATTAGCGCGACTTTGGGTTCAGGCGAAGTTGTTGCGATATATCGTGATGGTGTCAAAGTTGGTACAGCAACAGTCACAGGTACAACATGGACATTTGCGGATGCTGGCTTGGCGAGTGGTTCAAGCTATACCTATAC
>JAHLFF010000188.1 GCA_018883945.1 Candidatus Acinetobacter avistercoris | reverse complement strand
AAAAACGGATTTGGCAAAAGGGCATAGCGGTAAAATTTTAACATTCTTTTCCCGAGCTAATTCAACAGCTCGGTCTACCAGTAGACGACCCACATTTTGCCCACGTAATGAATCATCAACCCAAGTATGGTCGATAATAAATTTATCTGTTCCAGCCAATGAATACGTCATTTCAGCAAAATGATGATCATCCTCACCAATATAAAATTCACCTTTACTGCCCGTATCGTGATGCTTAATTTCTAACATTTTATTTTTCCTGTATTTTAATCTTGTTAAAAAGTGCCATGATTTATTTTTTTACACTGTTAATTTTTATTATCAAAAATACAGCACGCTTATCAAACATCTTCCACTTAACGCTTACTTAAATTAGCTATGAATCAACTTAACAACGCAGTTAATAGCACCTAAACTTAACTAAACACTCTAAATCAGATCTTCATGACCGCCGTTATACAACCATCACCTCGTCCAACTCAGCAATGGATCAGTGTGATTAGCCTTGCCTTTGCCGCTTTTATTTTTAATACCACTGAGTTTGTCCCTGTAGCACTGCTCAGTGACATCGGTGCGAGCTTTGATATGCCCGTTACAGATGTCGGTATCATGATTACGCTCTATGCATGGGTCGTAGCACCGATTTCTTTGCCGATTATGTTGCTGACCAAAAATATCGAAAGACGCTTTTTATTATTGGTTCTTTTTGGATTATTTATCGTCAGTCATGGACTGTCTTATATCGCGTGGAATTTTAATGTGCTTCTGGTCAGTCGTATTGGCATCGCTATATCACATGCCTTGTTCTGGGCCATTACTGCATCTCTTGCCGTTCGCGTAGCACCTAAAGGTAAAGAGTTTCAAGCTTTAGGTTTGTTAGCCACCGGAACGGCTCTAGCCATGGTACTGGGCATTCCATTTGGCCGGATGATTGGCGAAGTTTATGGATGGAGAAATACTTTTGGATTAATTGCCCTATGTGCTGCGATAGTTTGTCTCATTTTGGCTTTGAGCTTACCCAAATTGCCGAGTATCAATTCCGGCTCACTCAGCAGCCTAAAGGATTTTGTTAAAAGAACGAGCCTAATGATGGTTTTTGCATTAACAATTATTATGATCACTGCCCAATTTACTGCATATAGCTATATAGAACCTTTTACTCTAAACATAGCTGAATTTAGTTCGAGTCAAACCACAACTTTTTTACTGGTTTTTGGTGGAACAGGGTTAATTGGATCATTTATTTTTGGTAAAACAGGGGCGAAATTTCCAAAATTATTTATTCCACTCAGTTGCATCACGCTAGCAATTTCTTTACTTCTATTATTACCTCTTTCACATTCATTTTTCAGTTTGACCACAATGAGCTTACTCTGGGGCATGAGCATTATTGTGTTTAGCCTTGCGCTACAAGCCAAAACATTAAATCTCGCTTCTGATGCCACAGATGTAGCCATGGCCATTTATTCTGGACTTTATAACGTGGGCATTGGTGCTGGCGCATTATTAGGAGGCTATGTGAGTATGCAATATGGTCTAAATCAGATTGGATTAATTGGAGGTTGCCTCGCGGTTCTAGGAACTGTATTAGCTTTCATTTTGATAAACAATCGAAACTTTCACATCAATAACTAATGCTATGTCACACAATTTTTACAATTATCAATTTAAATATTTTATTGTTTTACAATTACTTATTTACTTAACACATGGTAGATTGTATATTTAATGTAAACATTAGTGTGGTTATTGCCATGGATATTTATTTTATATTAATTTTTGTATTGATCATCATAGCGGTCTTAATTTGCATTTCTATGCTAAAGGAACATTTCAATAATCCTTTTAAATAAATTGTTTTCTTTTTTTAAGTAACATTTTTCATCATTATCAATAAATATAGAACCACTGCCTTATTATCCATAATTCTTAGATAAAATTTGCACAATTCTACGGAATATGAGATTCTGCTTTGGATTGAATTTAACTCAATCCAAAATATTTTGAACAAGGGGAGTAGCCTCCTCAAAGCATTGATGAATATTTTTAAATATATCAATGTGTCGAATGGCCGTCATTACACTTTGAAAAAAGTCGGTATTCGAGCATCTCCTATCATTAAGTGATGAGATGTAGGCAAGACCTTGATCATGTTGTTACAGATGTTTATATCATCTGGCGACTGGTCGAGGTTTTTTTATGGCCATTTGTCAGGTGTAGAGGACGATTATGGAATCTATTGGCAATATTTGGCTATACCTAGCATTTTTCGGCATTGTGAGCCTCATGCTCGTGATTGACTTTCTTGGCTTTAAACAGAAAGAAGGTCAAGATGTTAAAATTAGAACCGCTGCATATTGGAGTATCGCTTGGGTCACCGTAGCCAGCTTATTTGGTGGTGGTTTGTGGTTGTACTTACAACAAACAGCGGGTGTAAATGTCGCAAATACCAAAGTTATGGAATATTTTGCAGGTTATTTACTGGAAAAATCACTGGCTATCGATAACGTTTTCGTTTGGCTAATGATTTTTGCGGCTTTTGCAATTCCTCCCGCGCTGCAACGTCAATTGCTGTTATATGGTGTGCTCGGCGCCATTATTTTAAGAACTATTTTCATCTTTATTGGTGCTTGGTTCGTTCAAGAATTTTCTTGGATTCTTTATATTTTCGGTGCTTTCCTGGTCTATACAGGTTTTAAATTCCTAAAAGGCCAAGAGGAAGATCCCAATACTGAAGATATGGCGATTCTGAAATGGCTACGCAAACACATGCGAATCACGCCTCAACTTGAAGGTAATAAATTCTTTGTTCGTCAAAATGGCGTACTTTGGGCAACTCCTTTATTTCTAGTTCTGATTTTAGTTGAAGCCTCAGATGTCATCTTTGCAGTCGATTCTATCCCTGCTATTTTTGCTGTAACGACTGATCCCTTCATTGTTTTAACAGCAAACTTAATGGCAATTTTGGGCCTTCGTGCCATGTTCTTCTTATTGTCTGGCGCAGCGTCTAAGATGCATTATTTACCTTATGGCCTAGGTTTAATTCTCGTATTTATTGGCTTTAAAATGCTGATGCTTGATGTTTTCCATATGCCGATTTGGATTTCACTAGGCTTTATTATCGTCGTTTTAGCGATTACTGCGGTCCTCTCCATTCGATACAGTAAAAAGCATACTGAAACCACTTTATAACTCTACTTTTTTAATAAAAGCCTTCTCTTGAGAGGGCTTTTTTATTCACTATTATTAAAATATTATTTGTAATTTTGGCCATTTTTCAAGAAATTTCTTTTTATTTAATCGTGCTAAAAATACATCGCGACTTACCAACCGCTGATTCCAACATAGCTTCAATTCAAATAAATCGGCTAAACCAAATGGTGCAATATATTCAAATTCATCATGATCATTCAAACGAACCGCTATACACGTTGCCGTTTCAGGCCACATAGAAAGTGCATGTTCTAATGATTTTAAGGGTGGAATAGATTCACCTTGATCTGTTTGATACCATAAATGTACAGTTGCCTGATTCGTGATATCCCATTCAATATTGGGAAAGCGATTGATCATCTTTTTTTGTAGTTCTAATGCTTTATGACCATTATCTTTAGGATCATAAAAAATCACATCAATCTCTGTCTGCTCTAAATCATAAGACTGATCATGTAAATACGCCCAAACTGTATTACGAATAATTCCCGCGGCAAGATAAGCCTGAGCATCAAAAGTACGTAATGTTGTTAAAAAATGCATCATTTTTTCATTGTCGAATAAAATATCTTTAAATTCAGATGCATATTTCTGTTTAGATCTGTGCATTTTATGATCTCCCTCCTTTTTAGAATGATCTCAAATTCTAAACTTTAAAATGACTCGAAATAAACGAGCAAAGAAAAGATGACGAATCGTGGAAGAGTTTATTTTTTAAGTTACAATCAACCGAAAAAATAAATATGCAGGTTTAAAATGTCTTCTGTAGTTGCATCGACGGCGATTCGCGGTCGCTTCCTAGATATTCAGAATACGGTAGCCCAAGCGCGTGAAATTCACGACCAAGTGCGTTACGTAGAAGATGGTTTACTCATAACTCAAAATGGCAAAATCCAGTGGTTTGGATTTTGGCAAGATGGACAAAAGCAACTCTCTGCAAACATCCAAGTACAGCATTATCCTGATCAATTAATTGTGCCTGGTTTTATCGATACACACATCCATTTTCCACAAACAGAAATGGTCGGTGCTTACGGCGAACAATTATTAGAATGGTTAAATACCTATACATTTCCAACTGAATTGCAGTTTGCTGACAAAGCATATGCTGATCAAATTGCCCATTTTTTTGTCAATGAATTGCTTAAAAACGGTACAACCACCGCTTTGGTGTTTTGTACGGTTCATCCTGAATCTGTTGATGCGCTTTTTGAAGCTGCTGAACGCCATCAGATGCGTCTCATTGCAGGCAAGGTGATGATGGATCGTCATGCACCAGAAGGACTCTGTGATACTGCAGAAACAGCCTATACAGATTCAAAAGCATTAATTGAAAAATGGCATGGCAAGGGTCGAAATTTATATGCCATTACGCCACGTTTTGCACCGACATCAACACCTGAACAATTAGAGAAAGCAGGGCAGTTAAAAGCAGAATATCCAGATGTCTATGTTCACACCCATTCAAGTGAAAATAAAAATGAAATTGAATGGGTTAAAGCATTATTCCCAGAACAAAAAGGTTATTTAGATGTGTATCATCATTTTGGCTTAACAGGATCAAAATCTGTATTTGCACATTGTGTACATTTAGAGGATTCAGAGTGGGATTGTATGCATCAAACAGATTCTGCAATCGCCTTTTGTCCAACCTCAAACCTGTTCTTAGGAAGTGGTTTATTTCCATTGAAAAAAACATGGGACAAACAAGTTAAAGTGGGTTTAGGTACAGATATTGGGGCAGGGACATCGTTTAACCAACTCCAAACATTGAATGAAGCCTACAAAGTTCAACAACTTCAAGGTGACAAATTATCTGCTTTCGAATCCCTTTATCACGCCACAATTGGGGGCGCAAAAGCCTTACAATTAGAGGATAAACTCGGAAACTTTAATGTAGGTAAGGAAGCTGATTTTGTGGTGATAAATCTCAATGCAACTTCATTACAGACACTTCGCCAACAGCGTGCTAAAAATATTGAAGATGCATTATTTGCTCTTTTCACAATGGGCGATGATCGTAATATTCAAGCGACCTATATTTTTGGACAGAAGGCATATGAGCAAAACATCAACGTTGGAAAAGAAACCGCTTAAAAAATCAAAGAAAAAATATCTCTTGATCGGAGGGATATTTGTGCTGTGTGCATTGCTTTTAAAACGTGATGCGCACTAGTTAAGCTATGTTTACATATTCCATTCCCAAAGTAGATGCATCTACATGGGATATGTTTTAAAATTATTCCATATTTCAGGTGTTGCAAGTCAACGCCTTTTTTAATTTTTGAATTGCTGCTTTAGGTATCTACCCATGACCATTGAAATGAATGTAATGATTTCTGCAGAAGAAATTCATGCAAAAGTTTTGGAACTCGGTAAAAAAATTGATGCTCACTATTCAACTAGTGATAAAGAATTGGTTCTGATTGGCCTACTTCGTGGTTCTGTCATTTTTATGGCAGATCTTTGCCGCGCTATTTCAAAACCGCATGAACTCGATTTCATGACAGTTTCAAGTTACGGTGGTGGTACAACGTCTTCACGTGATGTCAAAATTCTAAAAGATCTTGATGGGGAAATCCGTGGCAAAGATGTTTTAGTTATTGAAGATATTATTGATTCAGGCAATACACTCAGTAAAGTTCTAGAAATTTTAGAAACGCGTCAACCTAATTCTATTCAACTTTGTACCTTAGTCAGTAAACCTTCACGCCGTGAAATCGAACTTGATGTTCAATTTTTGGGTTTTGAAGTCGAAGATAAATTTATTGTTGGCTATGGTTTAGATTACGACCAGAAATATCGCCATATTCCATTTATTGGTGAAATTGGTATCTAAGCGATTCGAAACTTAAATACAACGAAGCGACTTAGGTCGCTTTTTTAATCCTTGTTTATTGATTATTCATAATCTGAACAAGCACATAAACAAGTAAATGAACAAAAAAACTACAATAATTATCAAATCACAGCTAGGCAGAATCCTTGGAATCCTGAATGATGAATAGACGTATTCATGTTACTTAATACTCAATCCTTAATACTAAAATTGTAAACAAAATAAGGAGAATTATATGTTTTCGCTACTCGGCGCAATTGTTATTGGTTTCATTGCAGGTTTAATCGCACGCGCCATTCATCCAGGGGATGACAAAGCTGGTTTTATTTTAACTACGCTTCTCGGTATTGTTGGTGCTTTACTTGCAACATACGGCGGCCGTCTGTTGGGTCTTTATCCAGATGGTTCATCCGCAGGATTTATTGCTTCAGTTATAGGTGCAATCATTGTGTTGTTCATTTATAACCTTGTTGCGAAAAAAACTTAATTTTACATTCTGAATATCGATCATATTTTTACAAAAAAAAGCACCCAAAGGGTGCTTTTTTGATGGAGTTGATTAAACAAAGTAATTCAATTGGATTATTTAAGAGATTCTTAAATAAAATCACTCTAATGATCTAATGAAATGAAAATTATTTCAAATAAAATGAATAGCAATTTCAAGCTCAGTTATAAACCTAATTCTTTCCAAATTTTTTCAATATCTTCAGTAGGGTAGGCGCCAGTTACTTTAAAACCATTTGAAAAAATGATGACAGGTGTTCCCGCTAAACCCAGTTTTTTCCCTAGTGCAAGATTACGGTCAATCGGATTTTCACAATCCGCATTTGCTGTAGGTTGTGTTGAATTTTGCATGAGCGTTTTCCATGCATATTCTTTATTGGCAGAACACCACACTTTTTTAGATGGGATGATAGATTGATTTTTAATTGGATAAATAAATGTATAAATGGTCACATCATTCAGCTTCGCTAAATTACCTTCAAGAACCTTACAATATGGGCAATTTGGGTCAGAAAAAATGGCGAGCTGGCGCTTCCCATTCCCCCGTACAGTTTTAATCGCATCTTTTAAAGGTAACTGTTTAAAGTCGACAGAATTCTGATCTACCACTAAACTCTTGGTCAGGTTTTGCTGATCTTTCAAACGAATCATTGAACCAATAAAAAGATGTTGTGCATCTTCATTTACATACACCACTTGTTTATCTAAGCTTCCACTATATAAGCCCTTCATCTCAGTTTCTTGCAAATGGTTAATTTGAAGATTAGGATAATTCGCAGCGAGTTTAGATTGCACTGACTCTACATTGGCAAAACTGAATGTTGAGACCAAGCTAGCAAGCGTCATTGCACAGATTTTTTTTGCAAACATATTGAATCATTCGTCCTTTATTTTCTCTATTCTAACGTGATCAGTCTGTATTTCTGCTTATTTTTTTCAGATCAAACTGTGTGAGTTATGTTTCACGTGAAACCATAGATTTATGTTAAATACAGTAAAATTATTTCTGAACCATCAGGCTATTCTTAGCTGCATTTCTAATCCTAATGAACAGAAAATCGCTAAGATTTATTTCAATATACATTCAATCAGAAGTTTATGAATATAAAGTTATGGCAACCCTTCATTATCGTAAGTCTAGCATTGTGTTTAGGTACGATAGGAACAGCATTAGCCAGTCCACTCTATCCCTTATATCAGCAGCTTTGGGAACTGATGCCCAGTGACATTACTCTAATTTTTGTCGCTTATATGTTCGGCTGCCTAACGACTTTACTTTTCTTTGGTCGAACCAGTAATACCATTGGTTATATCAAAACCATGCAGATCGGCTTGGTTTTTATTATTGTCGGTTTATTATTTTCAATGTTTGCCACACATTTCCTTTGGTTATCTGTTGGACGTTTCATTATTGGAATTGCATCTGGATTAATGACCACAGCGGCATTATTGGGCTTAATACAAACTGTACCTGAACAACATAAACAAATTGCGCCTCAACTCAGCTCCATCATTATTGCGATTGGTTTTGGACTCGGTCCGCTGGTAGGCGGAGTTATTGCACAATTTTCTCAAGCACCCTTAGTCACGCCTTATATTCCTATCGTAATGGGTTCATTTTTATGTTTGATTAGTTTATTCAGTTTGAAAGGGCATCATTTCACTCCACAACCATTCAGCTTTACACCAAAATTGTTAAGACCTGAAAAACAGCATCATGCTCAATTTTGGATCATTTGTTTAACTGCATTTTGTATCTTTGCAGCGTTTAGTTTATTTGCGTCATTATCACCTTCATTTTTGAAAGATATTTTACCTTGGGATGGTCCATTGGTCAGCGGAATTGCAATCACCAGCATTTTATTTATCTCTGCTGCTGTGCAGTTTCTTGCAAAATATCTACCTCCCATAAAAAGCCTAACTTATGGTTTACTGACAAGTTTATGCAGCCTCATCATCCTGATACTGAGTATTTGGTTGAAAATTAGCTTGTTTTTTGTCATTAGTGATGTTCTTTTCGGAATAGGTCACGGTCTTTCCTTATTGGGAGCATTCGGTTTAATTCATCAAATGACCACCCATATCAACCGTGCTGCTGTGATGTCTACTTATTTATTCATCGGTTATTTAGGAACCATCATACCGATCATTTTTGTTGGATATCTAGCGGATCATTTTGGACTAAACTTTGGCGTGATTACATTTTGTCTAATAATTAGCATGATGCTTTTATGTTTGTATTTTAGCCAATTAAAGATCATTCCGATTCAATCAAAAAGATCAGCTTAAATCAGCTGATCTTATTGAAAATTCATGAATGGATAGCAAATAATTTTATTTTAAAATTTCAATTTTAACGACTTCGATATCCGTGGGTTTTATACGATGTGTATCTACTTCACCATAAATTTTAACTTCTGTACCTGATTTTAACTGCGCAACTGTGGCTAAGTCATGATCAATCTCAACTTGAATAGATCCTGTATGATCTTTCAATTCAAAGTGGTCATCTTTCACGTGACGAACGATAGTCCCCGTAACATTGACTGCTGTAGCATCAGCTGCTTTGATCGCTTCTGCAACTGTGGTTTTGTTCTTTGTAGCCTCTGTGATAATCGCTTGATCCGACTTTCCTGCCCAAACATTTGCAGTTAAACCGAGTAAAACGATCGATAGAAATAATCGACTTTTTTTCATCTTTTCTTTCTCATTATCCATTTAGATGGCTCAGCATATAAACTAATTGAACGAATGAGAAGTTTTCTTAGCAAAAGCTTACGCAAAAGATAAAAGAGCTGACAATTGTCAGCTCTTTTTTTCATTAAAGAAAATATTTTTAAATACAATATTTAAAGATAATAAACACTACTTTCCAATACAAAACGATCCGAAAATTTTTCCGAGTAAATCGTCTGCACTAAAATCACCTGTTATTTCACCAAGCGCATTTTGAGCAAGACGAAGCGATTCAGCCACCAACTCACCCGCTTGATATACAGTGAGTTGTTCATGTGCCTCAGCTAAATAAGCCTGAGTGCGCTTCATTGCATCTAAATGACGTGTTCTCGCGATAAAGGTATCTTCTTCTGGTTGGAAACCTGCATGCGCTGTAATCGCATCTATCAGCGCCTGAACACCTGTTTCTTGTTTAGCAGAAACCGTCACATGCCTAAAGCCCTGAAAATCGCTCAATTCAGCTGTTTGATCGGTTAAATCGCATTTATTGGCGATTAACATTAAGCGTTTCGCATCAATATGTTCTGCAAAATAATTCTGTGCAAGTTGTAATGGATCTTCACCTTGGCTGAGGTCATATACCAAAAGCAATAAGTCTGCATTTTCAATTTCTTTGATCGCACGACGAATGCCTTCTTTTTCGACCACATCACCTGTTTCACGCAAACCCGCGGTGTCAGTCAACGTCATCGGCAAACCATTCAAACTGATTTTTTCATGTAATACATCGCGTGTCGTACCTGCTATATCAGTCACAATGGCACGATCTACACCAGCCAATGCATTCAACAAACTTGATTTACCTGCGTTCGGTTTACCCGCAATGACCACTTGTAAACCTTCACGCAAAAGCTGACCTTGACGTGCCGATTGTTGAACAGCACCGACGGATGCTTGTACACCTTTCAGCAGGGCTAAAATTTTACCATCTGCCAAAAAGTCGATTTCCTCTTCTGGAAAATCAATCGCAGCTTCGACATGCAAACGTAAATGAATCAATTGCTCTAATACAGAATTAACTTTGTTAGAAAATGCGCCTTGTAAGGAACGTACAGCAGAACGTGCCGCCGCTTGAGACGTTGCGTCAATCAGATCGGCAATGGCTTCAGCTTGAACCAAATCCATTTTTCCATTTTCAAAAGCACGCATGGAGAATTCACCTGCTTTTGCAGCGATCGCACCCAATTCAAATAGACGTGCCAACAATGCATTTTGAATAACAGGACCGCCATGACCTTGTAGCTCGACGACATCTTCGCCTGTAAATGAATGTGGGTTAGGGAAGGCTATCGCCAACCCTTCATCCATAACCTCACCAAGTGCATCATAAAAATAGCGAAAGCCCGCATAACGCGCCTTATCCAAAGGTTTGAGTGTTAATGCTTCCGCTATCGCATATGCTTTTGGGCCAGACAGGCGAATCACCCCGACGCCACCACGACCGGGCGGTGTTGCAATGGCAGCTATGGTGGTTTGAGTTAAAGGGGTGTGCATGAAGATATCTCAAATATAGGCAAAAAAAATCCGCTTAAGGATATCACCTTAAGCGGATCGATTCAGCTACAACAACGCAGACTAGCTGGTTGGTGGAGTTTCCTCTACTTTATTTGCACGTAATTTTTCAACATTTTTGTTGATCAAACCTTGTTGCAAGATGGTAATACTGTTGTTGACAATCCAGTACAACACCAAACCTGCTGGGAAGAACAACATAAATACAGTGAATATGATCGGCATAAATTTGAACACTTTCGCCTGCATTGGATCAGCAGGTTGTGGGTTCAAAGATTGCTGAACATACATCGTAATACCCATCAACAATGGCAGGATAAACCAAGGATCCATTGCAGATAAATCTTGAATCCAAGCTAACCATGGTGCATGACGAAGTTCAACAGATTCCATCAATACCCAATACAACGCAAGGAAGATCGGCATTTGCAGAAGAAGCGGTAAACAACCAGACAATGGGTTTACTTGCTCACGTTTGTAAAGCGCCATCATTTCTTGAGAGAAACGCATACGGTCTTCACCAAACTCTTCTTTCATACGTTGCATTTCAGGTGCAATCACACGCATTTTCGCCATTGAGCGATAGCTCTTAGACGACAATGGCCAAAGAATAAGTTTAACAAGAATCGTCAATAAGATAATTGACCAACCCCAGTTACCCACGATGCCATGGAAGAACTGCAAACCTAAGAACAATAATTTAGCAATCGGCCATAACCAACCATAATCTACAGTTTGGTTTAAACCTACAGCCAAATCTTTCAATTCAGATTGAATTTTTGGACCTGAATAGAAAGTAGCGTCCACAGTCATGGTTTTACCCGCTGGAACATTGATGGTTGGAGACGTAAAGCCAATGATATTCATACCATCAGCAGATTTACGTGATTCCAACTTCGCTGAATAAGGTTGAGTACCAAAATGACCTGGAATCCATGCGCTTACAAAGTAATGCTGAACCATTGCCACCCAGCCACCTTGAGCTTCAGTGCTTAACTTTTCTTCAGTAAAATTATCAAATTTTAACTTATTATAATGTTCATCAGGTGTACCCCATGCGCCACCTAAATACGTACCAAGAGTAAAGATCCCTTGATCTGATTTACCTGGATCTTCAGAGTTATCACGTTTGATCTGACCAAACATCTGACCTTGCCAGTTTTGCGCACTACGGTTCACAACCTGATAGCTCACATTGACTGGATAATTACCTTCCTTAAACGTAAAGGTTTTGATAATTTCTACGCCGTCAGCTGATTTCAAAACCATCGGAACAGACAATACTTTTTCAGCTTTGCCATCTTCAGTTTGTGAAGATTTCGCATCTGCCAATGTATAGCTAGATTTTTCAAATTCGAAAGTCGGACGACCACTGCGACTACTGTCTGGTCCGTTTTGACCAATTAAACCTGACTGAGCAACATATGTACGTTTCTCATCATTTTCAAGCATAACAAATGATTCATCACTGTTTTTACTTTTATCATGATTCAATAACTCAATGCGCACAATATCACCACCCTTAGGACTAATCCAAAGGTGATATACATCAGTCTTCACTGAAATCAGTTGTTGATTAACAGTTGCAGGTGCAGCTGTATTTTGTTGTTCAGCAGCAATATTTGCTTGCGGAATGTCTGTAACAGCCGCAGTAGTTTCGCTGTTTGGCAAGTCTGCAGATACATCATGCGCAACTACAGCAGCCGGTGTTGGCTGCGAAGCAGTTTCAGCATGACCATAATCTTTTTGCCAAGCTAAAATAAGCAAATATGCGGTGACGAACATGGCCCCGAGAATTGCAAATCTGGCCCATTGTTGCATATCGATTACCCCAAATGGTTAGAGTGATTTTGGTTCAAAAAACGCTCACGCAAGGGTACATGAACGTGAGACATTTGAGAATCTATTTGCTGAAATGAAATAAAACGAATTGCTTTTTTTGGAATTGGATCGTAACCACTCCCACCCCAAGGATGACATCGACAGACACGTTTAGTCGCATAAAATACGCCTTTTATTGCGCCATGCGCTTGAATTGCTTCTAGCGAATATTGAGAACAAGTTGGAATATAACGACAACGAGGTCCAAGGAGCGGACTAATCGCAATTTGATAGAACCGAATCAACCAATGCAATATACGAACCATTGGTCACCTCTATTTTTGAGGAGGGGAATTAGATATTTTTTGATGTTTTTTGACTAGACGCTGAAGCTTCTGCCATGCAACTTGTAATTGTTGATGCAATTCAACATTGGGCACTGACTCTATACCCACTTTAGGCATAACGACAATATCCAATAAATCTAGATCATGCTGAATTAAGCGAAAACTTTCTCGAGCAATCCGTTTTATTCGATTTCTTTCATGCGCACGGCGCACTTTCTTCTTAGCGACAACAATTCCTAAACGGCTTTTAGGCTGTTCAGTACATTTTGCAAGAAAAAGGAAATGGGGTTGATGCACTTTAAAAAGCGCACCATCAAATACACCTTTGTAGTCTTCGGCACAGCGGATTCTCACCTCTGGGCTAAAACTATAAAGTGTCATAACACCCATATCGTCAATAAGACTTAACTGCGATTAAACAGTTAAGCTATGACGACCTTTAGCACGGCGACGAGCTAAAACATGACGACCTGCTTTAGTAGCCATACGAGCGCGGAAACCATGAACGCGTTTGCGCTTTAATTCAGATGGTTGGAAAGTACGTTTCATATTGAAACTCCAAAAGTGGTGTTCTATAAAAGTTCGCGATTGTATTGCGCATTCTTTGTTCTGTCAAGAATTAACAGATTTTGTTACATGCTTTTGAAATCGTTTTTAATCAATTAGAAATGCTTTTGAATAAAACATTTTATGCTTCAAAAATAATTTAAAAAAAATATAAACAAGTTAATTGCCACAGTAACAACATGTTTTATAATAACTATATAAGATATCTACAGAAGTATCCTCAAACTTATGCACAGGTTTATTGTTCTTTCTTGAGTTTCTTGAAGAATATGAATTTAAATTTGAATTCATTGTTTTATCCCCAGAAACTTCTGTTCTAGTATATAAATTCAAATTTATAAATTTAAGTTTATTATTATTAGGGGTTTATTTTTCTGTGGAAATCGATATATTTTTATTTAAAAACAATAATTTAGATTGTGGGTAAGGTTGTTGTTATTACATTCATAATTTGAGGATAACTTTAACTTCAAAACTATCCACAGCATGTGGAGAAGCTTATCCACAACCGGTTTTAAATTTAAATATTCTAAATTTAAATTCATTTACCCATGGATTTGCTGAAAATAGTTATGACAGATGTGGATAACTTGGTTATCATTGCCTCCCCTGTGTGTAATAGGGTGTTTTTATATTTAAATGGAATAAGGGGTTTCACATGCTGTGGACAGACTGCTTAAATCGCTTACGACAAGAGCTCTCTGATAATGTCTTCGCGATGTGGATTCGTCCATTGGTCGCTGAAGAAGTTGAAGGTGTGTTAAAACTTTATGCACCAAATCCCTACTGGACACGTTATATTCAAGAACATCATCTTGAGCTCATTACCATATTGGCCGAACAGATGTCTGAAGGTCGTGTGAGAAAAGTTGAGATCTTGGTTGATTCTCGTCCTGGTGCGATTCTATCTGCTGCTGAACAGCCAGCGACGACGACTTCTGCTTTAGAGGCAGTCCCAAATCAAAATACGTCTTATAAATCTAAGAAAGAGCATCAAGAGCTTATTCCTGCCAAGAACGTAAAAAAACGCTTACTCAATCCGTTATTTAATTTTGCATTATTTGTCGAAGGTCGCTCCAATCAAATGGCGGCAGAAACCTGTCGTAAAGTTCTCACCCAACTTGGGGAATCCCAACACAATCCGTTGTTTTTGTATGGTCCTACAGGTTTGGGTAAAACGCATTTGATGCAGGCTGTTGGTAATGCGTTATTGCAAGCGAAGCCCAATGCGCGTGTGATGTATATGACTGCTGAAAGTTTTGTACAGGATTTTGTCAGTTCATTACAAAAAGGTAAGGTTGAAGAGTTCAAGAAAAATTGTCGTTCTTTAGATTTATTGTTGGTCGATGATATTCATTTATTGGCGGGTAAAGAAGCCAGTTTAGTGGAGTTCTTTTACACGTTTAATGCGTTATTGGACGAATCAAAGCAAATTATTTTAACGTCAGATCGTTATCCAAAAGAATTGACTGAACTCGATCCACGTTTAGTTTCTCGTTTTTCTTGGGGACTTTCGGTGGGTGTAGAACCTCCAGATATTGAAACACGTATTGAGATCTTACTTAAAAAAGCAGAAAGCAATGAGATTGAATTGCCTCGTAATTGCGCTTTATTTATTGCTCAACAAGTGGTTGCCAATGTTCGAGAACTTGAAGGAGCGCTCAATAAAGTTGTCGCGATTTCTCGTTTTAAAGGGACGCCGATTGATTTAGAAGTGGTTCGTGAGTCTTTAAAAGATGTATTGGCGATTCGAGCTCGAACCATCAGTACTGAAAATATTCAACGGGTGGTCAGTGAGTATTTTAGAGTGCCATTAAAAGAATTAGTGGGTCCGAAAAGAACCCGTATTTTTGCTCGTCCACGACAAATGGCGATGGGACTTGCACGTGAACTTACTGGCGATAGTTTTCCAGAAATTGGCATGGCTTTCGGTGGGAGAGATCACAGTACTGTGATGCATGCATGCGAAAAAGTGCAAAGTTTAAGAGCAGAAGATCCTATTTTTAATGAGGATTACAAGAACCTTATGCGCTTACTTCAAAGCTAATTTTTGATTAAAATCTGGTCTTGCAATGCAGCATCATCTGCCGCATAGTACATGACTAAAAATTATTTTTTATTTGTAAATATTCTGTTTTTTAGAGGAAGTCTACCGTGCGTTTGAAAATCGCGAAAGAAAGCTTAGTGAATGTTTTATCTCATGTTGTCGGTGCTGTTGAGCGTCGCCATACCTTGAACATTCTTTCAAACGTAAAAATTCAAGTGACTGAACAGGCTTTAACCATTACAGGTTCAGATTTAGAAGTTGAATTGGTGGCAAGTACTCCATTGAACGAAGGTGCATGTTTGCAAGCAGGGGAAACGACTGTTCCTGCTCGTAAATTGGTTGATATTTGTAAATCATTACCGAATGCAGCACTGATCGATTTACAAATTACAGAAGATCTACGTTGTATCTTAAAATCAGGAAATAGCCGTTTTGTCTTGGGGACTCTTCCAGCGGAAGATTATCCATTACTCAGCACTGAAAATAGTCAAGGTACACAAGTTCAGGTGACTGAGCGCGAATTAAAACGCTTATTTGAAAAAACCTCATTTGCGATGGCTGTGCAGGATGTTCGTTTCTATTTGACTGGAACATTACTTGAGATTGATCAAAATCAATTACGTGCAGTGACCACAGATGGTCATCGTTTAGCATTGTGTGAAACATTGGCATCTTCAGATGCAACACAATTGGTTCAAGCTATTGTGCCAAGAAAAGCTGTCAGTGAATTACAACGTTTATTGAGTATTGAAGACAATCAATTGGCACTTCTAATTGGACGTGAATTGTTAAATGTGACTTTGCAAATTCCGCAGCGTGACAAAGAGCAAGCCAATATTACGGTACGTATTAGCACCAAATTAATTGATGGTAAATTCCCTGATTATCGTCGTGTGATTCCACGTGGCGGCGATAAAATGGTCACGATAGCTCATGATGTATTTAAGCAATCTTTACAACGCGTATCTATTTTGAGTAATGAAAAGTTACGTGGCGTGTTTTTGAATTTTAGTGCTGACTCTTTACAGTTGCGCGCGAATAACCCTGAACAAGATGAAGCTGTTGAAGACTTAGCGATTCAATATGCCAATACTCCAATGGAAATGTCATTTAACGCACAGTATATTTTAGAAGTATTGGGTGTGTTGGATGGAGACGATGTTCTGATGACCATGTCTGAAGCAAATCAGTCAGTATTGGTGCAGGATCCATTACAACAAGATCAAACTTACGTTGTGATGCCGATGCGTGTTTAACTGAATTTTTAGACTAAAATATGCATATTACGCGTTTAAAAATTCAACGTGTTCGAAATTTAAAAGCGGTTGCACTCCAAGAGTTGCAGCCGTTTAATGTTTTTTATGGGGAAAATGGTTCGGGTAAAACTTCGGTTTTAGAAGCGATTCATTTATTGGCAACAGGCCGCTCATTTCGAACACATATTCCAAAATACTATATTCAAAATAATACAGAAGATGCTGTAGTTTTCGCTCAATCTGCCATTGAAAAAATAGGGATGCAAAAACTTATTTCAGGTGAACAGCTGATAAAAGTGAATGGGGATAGCATCGCAACACAAGGTCAGCTGGCCAAAATTCTACCTTTACAACTGATTGATCCATTAAGTACAGATATTATTGATCATGGTGCTAAACCAAGACGGCAACTTTTAGACTGGCTTATGTTTCACGTGGAACCAGATTTCTATCATGCTTGGCAATATTATTCACGCGCTTTAAAACAGCGAAACAGTTTACTCAAAACAAAACGAAATTTGAGTATCACTGAACTTGAGCCATGGAACAAAATGCTCAGTGAATATGGTGAAATTCTGCATTCACAGCGTGTTGAAATTGTGGAACAGTGGAAGCTTTATTTACAGCAGGATTTGTTAAAATTATTACCTGATCTTAAGGTTGAAATGGAATATACCCCAGGTTTTCATACCGAACATGGATTGGCTCAGGATCTCTTGCAGTATCATCAAAAAGACCTTGATCGACGTTATACCGAATACGGTCCACATCGCGCTGATATCCGCTTAAAAACCCCAACAGGGGATGCAGATGTTGTACTTTCACGTGGGCAAAAAAAACTACTGATCATGGCTTTAAAACTGTCTCAGATTGCAATGCTTCATTCTTGTAATAAGGAAACTGTGGTATTATTAGATGATGTAACAGCAGAATTAGATTTAACTGCGCAGCAACGTTTATTAGAGCGATTGAGCCAACTTGGCAGTCAGGTTTTTTTAACCACTTTAGACCATAAATCGGTAAAAAAACATTTACACGATTTAGAAATTTCATATCAATTATTTAATGTTGAAAATGGTCAAGTTCAAGTTGTTGTGCAGTAGTTTAGACAATTTTCCCATTTGGGATAGACCTTTTTTTACTAGGGAGCAACCATGAGTTCAGAAGAACAAGCGACTTCTCAAATAGAACCAACCACTGAAAAGGCTTATGATTCCTCTAGTATCAAAGTATTACGTGGTCTTGATGCTGTTCGTAAACGCCCAGGCATGTATATTGGTGATACTGACGATGGTTCAGGCCTACATCATATGGTGTTTGAAGTCGTTGATAATGCGATCGATGAAGCATTAGCAGGACATTGTGACGAAATTTTAGTGACCATTCATGAAGATGAATCTGTCAGCGTTTCTGACAATGGTCGCGGTATTCCAACTGATATTCACCCAGAAGAAGGTGTCTCTGCGGCAGAAGTGATTTTAACTATTCTGCATGCCGGGGGTAAGTTTGATGACAACAGCTATAAAGTATCGGGCGGTTTACACGGTGTTGGTGTTTCAGTTGTAAACGCATTATCCAGTAAATTACTGCTCAATATCCGCCGTGCGGGTAAAATGTTTGAACAAGAATATCACCACGGTGATCCTGTTTATAAACTCCGTGAAATTGGTGAAACAGAAGAATCAGGCACAACTGTTCGATTCTATCCAAGTGAATTGACCTTTTCTCAAACCATTTTCAATGTTGATATTTTAGCACGTCGTTTACGTGAGCTTTCGTTCTTAAATGCGGGCGTTCGTATTGTATTACGTGATGAGCGTATTGCTGAAGATCATATTTTTGACTATGAAGGTGGTTTGTCTGAGTTTGTAAAATATATCAACCAAGGTAAAACACACCTGAATGATATTTTTCATTTTACCAATGAAGTGCCAGAAACAGGGATTACTGTTGAAGTTGCATTGCAGTGGAATGATACTTACCAAGAGAATGTTCGTTGCTTTACCAACAACATTCCACAAAAAGACGGTGGTACGCATTTAGCTGGTTTCCGTGCAGCATTAACGCGTGGTTTAAACCAATATTTAGACAGCGAAAATATTCTGAAAAAGGAAAAAGTTGCTGTTACAGGTGACGATGCACGTGAAGGTTTAACCGCGATTGTTTCGGTGAAAGTTCCTGATCCTAAGTTTTCTTCACAAACCAAAGAAAAATTAGTATCAAGTGAAGTCAAAACTGCTGTTGAACAAGCAATGAATAAATCATTCTCTGAATATTTATTGGAAAATCCAGCAGCGGCAAAATCAATTGCTGGCAAGATTATTGATGCAGCGCGCGCACGTGATGCGGCGCGTAAAGCACGTGAGTTAACTCGCCGTAAAAGTGTATTAGATATCGCGGGTCTGCCAGGTAAACTTGCGGATTGCCAAGAAAAAGATCCTGCTTTGTCTGAACTTTACTTGGTCGAGGGTGATTCTGCAGGCGGTTCAGCGAAACAAGGTCGTAATCGTAAGATGCAAGCAATTTTGCCGTTGAAAGGTAAAATCTTGAACGTTGAACGTGCACGTTTTGACAAGATGATTTCATCGCAAGAAGTGGGCACACTGATTACCGCACTTGGTTGTGGTATTGGTCGTGAAGAATACAACCCAGATAAATTGCGTTATCACAAAATTATCATCATGACGGATGCGGACGTCGATGGTTCGCATATTCGTACTTTATTGCTGACCTTCTTCTTCCGTCAAATGCCTGAACTTGTTGAACGTGGTTATATTTATATTGCACAGCCGCCGTTATACAAACTGAAAAAAGGTAAACAAGAGCAGTATTTGAAAGATAATGATGCTTTAGAAACGTATCTGATTTCGAATGCGATTGATGAACTTAATTTGCATATAAGCGCTGATTCACCTGCTATTCGTGGTGATGCATTGGCTAAAGTGATTGCTGATTATCAAGTGTCTCAAAAGAGCTTAAAACGTTTAACTGTTCGTTATCCTGCGAGTTTGTTGGATGGATTATTGGGGCTCGAAGCATTCAAACTTGATCAAAATCATGATGAAGAATATGTAAGCCAATGGTCTGAACTTTTACGTTTAGCGATTGTGGAGCATCAACCAAGTTTACGTCCAGAAATTACTTTAGAAGCGTTTGAAAAAGAACATGCAGACGGCACAACAGTAAAACATTTCTGGCCTCGCGTTACGGTTTATGTGCATAACTTGCCGCATCATTATTTACTCGATCAAGGCCTATTGGCTTCTGGTGAGTACAAACGTCTACTTCAAAATTCGAAAAGTTGGTTTACGCTGCTTGAAGAAGGTGCCTTTTTACAAAAAGGTGAGAAGAAGATTAATGTCACAACTTTCCATGATGCTTGGCAACATATTTTATCTGACTCTCGTCGTGGCATGATGATTCAACGCTATAAAGGGTTGGGTGAGATGAATGCGGATCAACTTTGGGAAACCACAATGGATCCTGAAAACCGCCGCATGTTACAAGTGACGATTGATGATGCCATTGAAGCTGATCGTATGTTCTCTTGTTTGATGGGCGATGATGTTGAGCCTCGTCGAGCATTTATCGAAGAAAATGCGCTCAATGCTGATATTGACGCTTAATTAAATGACTTAAAAAAAGCACCCAGTGGGGTGCTTTTTTTATAGCTGTTAAATTTTGGATGTGATTTTATTCACTAATTATTTATATTTAGTGATTTAAATAATGTTATTTACATAGTCATAAAAGAAAGGCAGTATGAGGATACAGTCTAGAAATAATAAATTGTTCACATTAATAAAAATAAGCTTAAAGACAAAATTAACTATTTTTATGCGTGATCATTGATTGGAAGAACAATATTTAAATAAAAAAATGAAGTTATGGATAATTTTAAAATGAAAATCAGCAAAATTTTGATCCCTTTATTCAGTGGGCTAATCATAAATACGTCTGTCTCTGCAAATACCCAACAAACGGCATGTATTTTTGATTTATTAGGTAAGGCGGGCGAGTCTTATAAAC
>JAHLFF010000187.1 GCA_018883945.1 Candidatus Acinetobacter avistercoris | reverse complement strand
TATCTTGAATTTGCTGCCAGATATCATCGGTGAGAAGAGTACGTGCCATTGAAAAAATATAGAAATCAAAAGAGCTTAAAGGAGGATTTTAAGTATTTAAAACCAATTTTTCAAATGAGGACACGCCCTAGTAGTTTGAAAATATATCAAAATTACTGCTCATAAATTTATCATGCTTTGCTTGCTCAAAAAAATATCATAAATTTGAGAAACATAGTATCTAATCCACGCTAATATATCGATAAATGAACTCAAAGGCTGAAGGGTTTTATATAATAATTTAATTTTTTCAGTAACTTTTGAAATATCAGGGTTATACATTCATACAGAGAGCTCGTTCTCTTCAAATTGACGAATAAAATATTCACCATCTTCTTGCTCTATAGAGTAAAGTTTTAGATATTCCCCATCACAATGAGAATAAATTAATTTTGTTTGGTCGATTTGGGTGTGTGTGTTCCTCATTTCTTATTAGGCGTGATAATTCAAGGCAGTTAATTAATTGTTCAATATTTGAATTTGCTAGGTGTTCTAAAAATCCTACAGCTCTCTGGATGACAGTTAATTCTCCTACACCTGTGATAACACCACTTTGCCAAAGATTTAGCTTATTTGTTTGATCTCGATCAAATTCAAATTGACCATTTGAATCAATTGTTGCACATCTCTTATCTGAAGCAACAATAGTGCTGTCTTTAAGTTGAATTTGCATTGATCAATACATTTAATCAAAATTGAAATTTTCTTCTAAAAAACTAATTAAAGATACATTTAAAGCTTTCAACCAATCATGTAGTTCAATTATATCGATACGTCTATCAAAATTTTCAATTTTTGAGACATATGATTGATGTTTTTTTAATGATGAAGCTAACTCTACCTGAGTAACATTTTTTAACTCACGTATTCTGATTAAATGTTTTATAAGTTTTTGATATCTAGGATCGTGTATTGAGCTCATGGCTCAAGATGTTGTACTATTACAACAAATATCCCAAAATGGGATATTTGTGTTTATATTCGGAACCAGCTATGTCTTTAAATCACCAGCTTAGGAATTGCTTATTTGGATTTTTATCAAATAAAAATTTTTCTAGCTATGAATTCAAAGACATTAGGCACACTTTTATTGGAGTGTATCCTGAGTACAGCTCAAAAAAATTTTATCCAAAAATATATTTGGCTATAAGGGAATTGGCAGATATAGGTTTAATAATAATTGATAAAAAGGCTTGTACATACAAATATTCTTCTAATTATTCAAAAGATGAGCTTTTAAAGTTAATTGCATCTGATGTCACTATTCAAATTAAAAATACGCTTTTAGAAGAACATAAAAGAATAATTGAAAATATAGAATTATTAGGTAATGAACTAACGGTCTATCAATTATATTTAACAAAATTTCCAGTTCTCTCAGGCATAATATCTGAGTTGGTTAGCGAAAAAAACAAGGAGTTAATTTTTTTGAAATGCGAATTAAATGCACTGAAAAATATAATGAATTATAGTTAAAATTTAGCCAGTAATTTTAAATGATGATAATGATCGAAAAGTACTAATCTACATAGATAATTAATAAGAGAGCTATATAAATAGCCCCCTAGATGTTTTATGGTGTAAGGAAGCTTTTAAAGAAAACAAATACTAGGAATAGTAAAGCTAAAAATGTATTTATACAAAATAAAAAAGCCTAGTTCAGAAGTTGAATAAGGTTTCTTACATCATCATTACGTGGAAATTCATGAGATAAAATATCTACTATACTTTTAGGATATTTATTAATTTTACCTTGAGAGGCAGTATTAATCGCATAAACCCATTGATCATAAATAGTACCATGATTAACTAAATCACTAGTTTTTCCACCAGCTCTAAGCCATATTGTTTGTAACCTATCAGCAAAAAGCTCTGCACAAAGCTCTATAATTATTTCATTAATTTCAGAGGAGGAGACGATTGTATTTCGTGTGGGAAAACTTCTAGCCTCAAATAGCTTCAACTTCAGTTTTTCTGACTTTGAGAGTAAAGCCTTTATATGAGGGATAGTTTCTTTAAATTGTTTATCCCCATTTCTATATGAGGAATAGATATCTTTTGCAATACTTTTCCATCTATTTTGGTTGATAATCATACCAACCGTATTTGATTGACTCTGCCAATCTCCATGACTAAGTAAATGTTTTGCAATTTCCTCATTTATAGATTGCCATTGAATTAGTTGTATAATCGTATTTAAGGGTAATGAGCTTTTTTGTTGAGCAAGGTGAATAATTTTTTGGCTAAGTAATGGTTCTAGTTGGCTAATATTTTTAACTGCTAGTAAGGTCAATATTTTTTCAGCTACAAAATTAAGTATCAAATTTTTTTGAGGATTTTCAATATGTGACCATATTGAAGCTCTATTGTTATATTTTAAAATAATATTAGATATTTCATCATCTATATGTAAAGTTTGAATTATTTTATTGAAAATTTTGTCTGGATTACTATTACTAATAATTTTATCTAAAATATAGAGAATATAATAATCTTTTGTTTCTTTAGTTGGAACAATTCTATTGTCGATATCAAGACAGTTAAGCCAGACTTTAAGCCAAATATAATTCTCTAGGTCAATATTGTTTAATATCTGTTTATCTAATAAAATTCTACTTGTTACAAATTTTAAAATGCTTGTGTCTTCATATCCAATGATTGCATAAATTATTTCTGAATTAGGGTATGAATCTACTAATGTTTGTAAACTCTGTAAGTTATTGAAAGTTAATTGTTGTGTAAGGGATTCTTGAGCATCATACAAGTATCCTACGGCTAATGCATGTGCATGATACCAATTATTTTTCTTACAAAAATCCAAGAAGTTTTTAGTAACATTCTTTTCTGAAAATTGAGATTTATCACATAACTTAACTTCAAAGGCTTTTTTATCAGTGAGAAAATTTTCTATGATTTTCGAGATTATAGGGTTGGATAATAGCGGTAAATATTCCGCTACTAAATTATTGGTTTTATTTATATTGTGACTAAATCCAGCTAAAACCATTTCACTCCACCATTTATGTGATTTTTCTTCAGTAGCTGTTCTAAGGATAATTTCAATTTTTTCTAAATTGAAATTATTGCTTATACTTGTGATTATCCAATTGTATATATCAATACTATATTCTTTCGCTAAAGGAATATTGGCAAGAGTAAATAATTGATCAATATCTAAATTATTTATATTTTTATTTATAAAATCTGTGGTTTCCTTTACTAACTTTATGATTAGTGGATTTTTATCCTTTCCAGTTGATAAACAGGCCCTTAATAGTTTAATAGCGTTCGGTATATTTTGGATTTTTTTGTACTCCTGATAATTATTTATTATTATCTCTACAATTCTCAATTCATTTAAGTTGTTATAGTCATAAATTAATTCTTTAAAAAATAAAAAACCTTCACTTTGCTTGTTCAGTAGAAATTCTGAAATGTTTTTTTTGTTTTGTGTACTATAACTTTCAACCTTACTAAATCTATCTGTCCAAGAAAGTTCATAGTTCCCTAATACGCAGTATAGTATAGGGTTCAATAGAGCTGTTGTATCTTGCTCTTTAAATACACAATGCAGAGATAAGTTTTGACGTGCTTTTGGCCATAAAGACTTCCATAAAAAACTCATAATATTAGGCCATTGCTCAAAATTATTTGTTAAACAAACAGATTTTGAATCTATCAGTGTATTTAAAATAGTTAAACTCTCATCATAGGATAAAGAAAAATTAATGATATTATTCCCCATCAATTGATTGAGAACCGTATCAATTTCTTCTTGTTCAAATAGATGAGTGATGGGCCAGATAGCGACTTTACTTTTTACTGAGCCAGATCTTGTTTGCGTTAAATCTGGTGTCGTATACCAAATAGAGAAATAAGTATCTATAGTTCCGCAATTGAGGGTATATTCCCAGCTTGAAGGTTGACTAGGAAGGATATCTGTTAGACTAACTAATTCAATAGGAACTTCAAAATCAGTTTCAGATATTAATTTATGACCTCGAGAAGTATATCCAAATACTAAATATTTAGGCCAAACCATTTTATCCATTATTATTAACCGTAAATCCAAACTATAGGTGAGGTTAGATCAGCATTTTTTTCATGATCATCTGGTGCAATAATCCACCCCTGATTTTCAGGTCCATTATCTACAAAATTATTTTGTGACCTTCCATCTAATGCTCTTCCTAATGAAGATAGCCCCCATATAGAAATTTTATCTTTTTCCCAATTAGAATGTAAAAATTGATTTAATAAGGGTAACTCTTTTTCAAAGATTTCTTTAGGTGTGGTAGTGCTAGCTGAGTTAGATATTTGATCATAACAAGATAGGATAATTGCAAGTTTTGGTTTTGAGATTCTTTGACTTCTTTTTAAATTACAAACATGAAGTACGATTTGAAATAGTTCAATCCACCAGATGTTAGCATCAACACCATCTGTTTCTGCTTGTTTTGAATTATCTTTTTTTATTGCATCTCGATTTGTTAACAGATCTTCGATTTTATGCTTATATTTAGTTTCATCGTTCAAGCGAATAAACACCATCCAACCATTTGCATTGATTAAACTTTCAGCCCATTTTTGATTGACTGATCTACTTTCAAAAATGTACGTTAACTGTTCACCAGCATAATCAAACCAAGTAAGATCCACTTCTTTTTCATTTTTAATTAACAACGGTAAAGATACATTTGCAAATTGAGAAGATGTTGTTCTTTGTGGATTATTACCTTCTGCTAGCTTCTCTAGAGCCTCTTGAAAGATATCAAGATTTTCTGGAGTGTTACGTATAGTAATTTGTTGTCCTACTCCACGAGTCAATCTTCCGTATAGTTGAGCTGAATAAACAGTTTTACCGCTATTTGGCTTTCCTAATATCATAATAGAATTAATTTTATCCATGACTTCCTCTAAAAGACTCAAATATAGTATTACCAAGAATGTGGTCTGTGATTTCAGTTGGTTCTACTGAAATATTTGAAATTAATTCATTAATTATATTAAACATTTCATCTGGTTGTGCTATTGAACAAGAATGGATAGATTTTGGACAGAAATTAACTGAGTTAAGATTACGTGTAATCAACTCACGAATAGTTTTTGGGACATTATTGTCTTCTTCAGCTTTAGTCCAAATTAAAGCAATATGCTTTGCATAAGGATAGTCTTTTAATCGATCAAAAATACTAGAAATATCATTTCTAGTACCTCCACGGATTTTAGTATCTTTATGTGAAAGCTTTTCTGAATCAGAAGCTACAATGAGTAAGTCTGAATGGGTTATCACCCAATCAGCACCTTGGGCTAGATTAGGATTAGTTGCCCATTGATTAAACCATTCTCCTGGTGCATCTATAAATATAATATCTCGAATTACATCGTTTACATCTCGAAAAGATAAATGTAAAAAACCTGGTGTTCTGGCATCTCCTCTTGGCGTGCGTAGAGGAAAGTCTGGTGTGGATAATGGGGATGAAAATCTAGAGTTTTTTGCTAAAGCCTCCCACGATTCCAAAGTATAACTTGCCCAAAAATCTCCAAAACTAAGTTTTTTACCATCTAAAATATGTAAATATAATGAGAGTAAAAGTGTAGACTTCCCTGCTTCTGCAGGACCTACTATGCCAATAATTAAAGGTTTTCGGACATCCGACAATTTTTGGAGACCTTTAAATCCTAAATGTATTCCACTCCAAAAAACTTTATGAGTAGAACTAGATGCATCGTCTATTAATTGCCCATTAACTTCCTCAGTTTTGGTGATAAATTTACAATCTTTTAGATCAAAATGACCTTTATCACAACTCATTCCATCTTCTAGACCACATTCAGGATTAGTACATTTATACATTTTTATTCCTATAAACTATAAGCCTGCTCTTGTCTATAAATAGCTTTAGCTAAATCCGGTAAGGACATTTCTTCAATATGTACGATACATTGATTTTTTAAAGTTTCTAAATCAGTCTCGGTTTTAAATGCTGCAACGATAAGATCTCTTATATTCAAGTAATTTTGATTTGTAGAAAATTCAAGGCTATTGAAAATATCTTTAGCCAAAAAATCATCTCTACTCTCTCTGACTTTTGTTAGGATATCAATTAATGGATACTTTTTATCATAATGAGCATTCTCGGTTTGGCTAACTGATTCGGCCAAAATATAAGTTGAGCTGACAGGAGCAGGATAAGCCTTAATGAGTTTTAATAAATCAATAGCCATTACTAATGGTCTAAGTAAAACGTCGATTTCACGGTAACTTCTAAAAAAACTTTGCGAGTATTTAGCTTCATACCACCAGAGTATTGTTAATTGTTCATTTTGGTATTCAAAAGGGCTTTTTAAAGAGGAAAAAACTAAATTTATTTGCTCATTTAATTCTTTGAACGTATCAGTGAAATTCTTCGCAATTTGTTCAGAAGAGGCTTCATTTTCATCGACATTCTGAAAGCTGTCAGTCTTAAATGTTTTATTTCTTAATGCCTTAACATCAACTTTTTCTTTGTAAACAGAAAATGACTGTATATTTAGTTCTTTGTTCCACTCATCAATTTGTTCTTTAGTGAGAATTAAGTGATTATTATTGGCTGGTAAATATGGCCAAATATCAATTAAATTTAATGCTAATTTGCTAGCATTATTAGTATCTTTCTTGGTAAGTTTCTCACACGCATACAGTACCATGGCCGTAAGTAATCGATTTGGCTTTTCTGGATAAATCAAACCAATATTTGACCAATTATTTTCTAAAGTCGTATACGCTGATTGTATTGCCAAATTAGATTCAAAAAATGACTCTTTAATTAGTGCATTACATCCCTCAATTAATAATTTTGGATCCATGCTATTTGCAAATTCTTCAGCTGCAGCTTTTGCTTTATCAAAGCGATCATCATTTTCAGTAATTTGCTTATCAAAACAACCTGCTTTTCTTAAAGCCTCTAAAAAAGTCATACTCATTATATAATTCCATGTAGCTATAGATACTGCTGAAGTGATTGATTTTTAGGAAAGTCCATCATCATATTTTTAACTAAATCATTGATAGTAACGTTTGAACCATTATTCGCTTTATGTATTAAATCAAACCAGAGATCAGAAATATTTGACATATTTGAAATATCTGAAGGTTTACCTCCAGATTTAACCCAAATACTTCTTATACTATTTACATCATAATATAAATTTGAAAGCTCATTGACTAGACTTGCATGAGATGATGTTGAACCTTCAATAATAAGCTCATTACTTTCTTTTCTATCTAGAATTAAATCAGCACAAATAATTAAAAGTTTAATCAAGCATTCAGCTGAAGCTCGAGATGCAAAATGCCTATATGTATCATCCTTAAAAGTATCAGCGTAATCAGAAATAGCTTTAGATATTATTACAGGAATATCGAGTATTTCACCTAATGCAGCTAATCCACTTGCTTCCATATCTATACCTAGTACTTTACGCATATCACGGTTAGCTAAATGATTGAATATCTGATCATCTTCTTTAACAGTATTTCCTGTAGCTATAGGGGCTATATGAATAGAAAAATCTGGATCATTAGGTAAACCAAAGAGATTTTCTTCTTTTAGCTTAGTTGCCTCTTCCGACCCATTTTCTGTTAATTCAAATCCTTGAGCCGTAATCCAGTTACGTTTTCGCAGCCGTTTAATTACATCTGGGAAACTTGGACAGTATGTTCTAAATAATTCATTATCAGTAGGTATGTTACCTTCAAGCAATTGCAATAACAGCCATTTTTCTTGAAAATCTAATGAGTATACAGGTCTTAAATTAAGCCAATTTGCTTCATTTAACTTGAAACTTTGCATTCTCTGTAAAATTTTAGGATTAGGTCTAAATTGAAGTTGATCACCTTGAAAACTCTCTACACCATCAATTACAACGGATTTGCCAGTATCGTATGACCATAATCGGTCAGCAAATATAACATCACCAAGGTGAACTTTCCCCCGTCTACCAGCACAAATACCTGTCATACAAATACATTTTATTCTGCTCTTTTCTTGTTGTAGTAGCGAGGTAGTTGCAGCAATCGCTTGATCTCGTCCCATAAAGTTTTGCCAAGTAGCCATTATGGACAATATTCCTGATGGACTCTCTATTTTTGTTTTAGCAACAGTCCAGCCGTCAACAATTTCTTCTCTCCAAGAGGTTTCACCATCTAGTGTTTGTAGTAAGGCATTGTACTCATCTCGTAAAGCACAAATAATAAGTACATCAGTCATATTTAATAGTTGTATAGCATTAAATTCTAAATCATATATCAAAATTTGCTTTCTTAAAACAATATTTGGTTTTATTATCGACAAGTTTATTTAATTAACTTTTTGATTTTTGTATAAAAATTTGCTATTATCGGAGGAGGGTATAAGTTCGTTTTTTCACTTAACTGTTCTTATTTTAAAATGCAGTTGATCCTGAATTAGATTAATTATATTGCATAGCCGTATTTGCTCTTTTATCTAGAAAGACTCTTAGCTTAACACGTTAAAGTTTTATTTAATCAATGTGTACACGTCTTACTGGGTTTTACCAGATAATCTACGTTAAGCTGGTTTATACGATTAAATATTTTTTCATTTGGTATAATAATATGACTAATAGGATTGCTTCTGAGCAAGCTGTTGAACATGCGTGGAAATACTTTGAATTACATTCAAATCAAAGAATAACAATGTTCAATTATTATCTTTTTATTATGGCTGGATTAGCCACAGCTATAGGTGTAACTCTACAGACATCTAAAAATTTTGCGTATATTGGAGTCTTACTTAGTATCATTGCAG
>JAHLFF010000186.1 GCA_018883945.1 Candidatus Acinetobacter avistercoris | reverse complement strand
AATCCACGCAATAGGCTGTTGAGTTTCGACGACTTCAGGAACGGTAAGCGTCATTGGTAATTCATCTTCTGCGCCGCCTTGTTCAACTTCAAGTACGGCCAGCACATCTTGTATTTGTTGACGCGTCAAATGCTGTGCCAAATAACTGAAACTGGTTTTACTACGTGGATAAAAGCGTTGTGTTGGAATTTTTTGAGCAACGATATCTATTTTCGACTCACTCACTGCTGCTTTTATTCGTTGCGGTTTTTCCAATAAGAGAGGTTCTTGCGTACTCGAAGGATGTTGAAAAGCATCAGCACCATGACCTCGCCAAAAAGCCAAGCCTGTACTAGATGTACCTTTGTTGTCGCTCATCATCGCGTAAACCCGATGACTCGCCCGAGTTAAAGCCACATACCACAAGCGACGATGTTCAGCCAGATTACGCTCGTTATGTTGTTCAATAGCGGTATCCTCTAAAGCTTGAGGATCATTAATGGCAACTACACGGCGTTGTTCTAATTGTCCTGTTTGTAAATTTTGAATTTCAGCTTTGGAAAAATTCAGGGTTTTATTCATTTCTCTAACTGGGCTATCTGCACCCAATAAAAATACGATTTTGAATTCCAAGCCTTTAGACTGATGAATCGTCATCAACTGTACGCCAGCATCATTCGATAACTTACGTTCCATTTCCCATTCACGCTGTAAAGGCGTTGTCAGCTGTTTCAAATACCAATGATAAAGATTTTGAGCACCTGGATAGCTTTCACTGTGTTGACTTAACACTTCTGTCAGGTGTCTGAGATTAACCACCGTACGTTCATTATCACGACTTTGTCGATCGACTAAATTTGTCCAAATGTTGAATTGATTAAGTGCATATTGCCATGCTGTTAAAAAGCCTTGTTGCAACCAAAGATTACGAATGAGATCAAATTGTTCAATATAAGCACTTAAACCATCCGCTTGAAGCTCTAATTGAATGAGTTGCTGCAAATTAAAACCCATTAATCGGCTTAATAAAGCACGTTTGATTTTTCCTTCATCAAAAGGATACATGATTGCAGTCAGCATAGCGCCAATATCACGCGCCACTTGGCTCTCAAATACACTTCTTTTAGAGGGCCGGTTGACTGTAATTCCGAGAAACTCCAAAGCGGACTGCACTTTGTCCAATGAGGAATGATTTTTAGATAGCACCGCCAGATCACTTTCGATGAGTGGATGATTTTGATCGTCTCCAAAACTCAACGTTGTTTGAATCGCTTGATTCAATAATTCACGGATTTTCCAAGCCACTTGCTCTGCTTCAGTTTCTTTTTGTTCCAGCTGCATCCAACGTAATGGCGCTGGATTGGTTTGCTGCATATCGATGAGCGCTGGATGAGGACGATGACCTGCCTGAACTGGCATATAGGTCACCTGCTCACCAAAATCAGGTTGACGTTGAAATAATGCATCCACCACTTCAACCAAAGGCTGGACGGAGCGATGGTTTTCAATCAAGTTATAAGCATGACCCGATTTTCCAAAGACATCTTGATGTGCTTTTAAGAAAGTCAACATATCTCCACCACGGAATCCGTAAATGGCCTGTTTACGATCACCCACCATGATCATACAACCTTGAGAGATTCGGTTTGGATGACGCCAAATTTGTGCCAACATATCATCTTGGTCTTGGTTGGTGTCTTGAAATTCATCAACCAAAATCAAGGGATAACGTGCATGCACATAACTGGCAAAACGTTGGCCTTGCTTACCCTGTAACGCTTCTGCCAATGTTCGAATTTGCTGTGCAAAAGTTGTTTCCCCTCTTTGTTGTAAGACTTGGGGCAAACGTTTTTTAACTTCATTTGACAGATGATATTTAAGAAAGCTGTCTAAGTGGTCTAAATCAAGATGTAGCTTATCTACCGCCATACAAAACATTTTTAATGTCTGAATCACCGTATGATTTTCAAAACTGGCGAGTACATCTTCAGGGCATTTATTGAGGACCTTTCCAGTAGAAAGATCCCTAAGTGCTTTGAAAGTCTGAGCAAATTGCGGAGAAAATATTGCGTAAATATCTTGCTGCTTTATTGCATCAATAAACTTCGCTAAGCTTTGTTCAAGCAAGGTTTGCATTCGTGCAGCATCGCGCCATTTTTTTGCGACAACTTTCGAATATTGCCCCTCTGCCAAATAATACTCAGAAAGCGTTTGAACCTGTGCTAAATCCAGTGCTTTGAACCGCGCTATTTCCGCTTCAAATTCTTTAAGATTCAGTACTGGCGCTTTGACCTCTTGAAAATAAGCCGAACTAAAATTCAAGCTGCTTTCAACCACTGCCACATAGGCATCTTGAGACTTGAGTTTTTTATTCAACAGTAAGTAATCAATCGTCGGTTGAGATTGCAGCTGAATCCACTCACGTAATACATCATGAATCAGTTGATAACTATACTGTTTTGCATCATCAGTAATCGTGACATATTCTATCTTGCCACTTTCAAAAGCAAACTCGCGTAATAGTTTCTGACTAAAACTGTCTAAGGTCCCCACAAATAATTCATCCAGCTGATCGATGACCAACTTGAGTCGCTCACATGCATAACCAATTTGACTCGAAAAATGCTGTAATAAAACTCGATATAAGGGATCCGTGGTTTGATCCGCTTTAGACAATATCTCAGCTTCGGACAGCTCACGGCAACTTTCAAAAAATTGCTGCGTCTCGACCAAACGAAGACGAACTCGGCTTTTGAGTTCAGCTGCGGCCTTCCGTGTAAATGTCGTTGCAATAATCTGATTCGGTAAATATTTTTCGAGTAAAATCCGAACCATCAAGCTGGATAGCGTATAGGTTTTCCCTGTTCCTGCAGACGCCTCAATCCAATGTAAACCTTCGAAGCTCATGTCAATAATCGGTTGGGTGGAGACTTGATTCGATGTCATTTTTTAGTCCTCCACCGCTTCTTGATAAACCTCAATGGGATGATACAGATCATAAGCGTATTGATCACATGCATGTTTTAATAGAGCCGTTGCGTCTTGCTCTTGTAAAATAAACTGCCAATCTCGATGCTTTTTGCTCCATTCCATATCACTCAAAGAAAAAGTTAAGTAGGCATCGCTTTTATCCCATTCTTTTTGCAGATCAGCAAAGTTTGCGATCTTCGCACGACCCTCTTCATCCACTGCCCAATCAAGTTTTTTATCTTTTTCTGACAAAATATGAAGCAAGGCAGCAGGCAAAACCAAAGGTTCTTTTTGTGCATAATCATAAGCCCTCAACCAAGCGTGTAAATATTGTTTGGCTTGAGCGGTGGTCAAACCCGTATTGATGATCGTAACGTCACTAAAAATGGCGATTCTCTTTAAGGATTTTGCGCGCTCATCTTCCAAGTTTAAATAACTCACCCAGAGTAAATATTCCAACCATGTTGTAACTCTTCTTTTGGCACGAGCGCCCGAAGCGACCAAACTCACCCACTCGGTCACCAGCAGTTTCGGCAGGGTGATATTCATGACCAAATTCGGTCTAATACGCCATTGGCGCTGCGTGGTTTTGGTTACCTCAGAAGCGTATTGGTACAGCCGTTGTTTTAAGCTGTCTTGTTCTGCCAAACTCATTTCTAAAGTACTATGCTGCACCTTTCCGACAGGCAATCGATCTTGTAAAACGCGACGATCAATCTGTTCATTTGGATCTTGCTGTTGTAAAAAATCACGGATGGCGTAGCGTCCTAAGCCATCTAATACGATGGGTTCATCAAGATCGGGAATATCTTGAGGTTTTAAATTTTCGATGCCTAATGTTTTCAAATAAAGCCGCGCCGGGAAGGTCATGTCCTGAATCCATTGCCCAGCGTCCAACACCACAAGCTCTCCTGAAACCACATCAAAAGGTTGATTCACCCAAGCTTGTCGATGTCCTTCGTTGTGTAATAGTCGTTGTGCAACATCAAACCAATGATCTTGAAAGCGTAACGGTACATCTGAGCTAAAACCCGCAGGGTCAAAGGGTTGTAAGGGATGTATTTGATAAAGTTGTTGAATGTTTTTAGGCACATCAATGCCATCTTTATTCACCAAACTGACGATCTTATTTTGGTTTTGATGATCTTGGTTTTGATGATCTTGATTGGTTTCTTCGTGAATTTCTGAAAGTATAGTTTGAGCATCAGCCTGTAGTTGCGCATCATCTACGCGACTAATATAGGCTAAATGACTGATCAACTCTTGCAGTACGCTTGAGGGTTCTCGAACCTCACCATCACTTACGTCAAAGCCATTATAAAATAACCACAGGTTATCTTGAGCCAATAAAAGTGCATCTAAAAATGCGCCCTGATCATCTTCCAAACGTGAACGATCACCCAGTTGTGGCTTGAGCAAACTCATCAAATCAAAAGGTAATTGAGTATTACGATTAGGAAATTTACCGCTATCTAAATTCAGCATGATCATTAACTTATATGGCACGGGTCGGATGTGTCCCATCTGACTAAAGGTAATCAATCCTGTCGGTAACGCTTGTTCTAATTGACTGTCCAATGTGCTTTGAATTTCTTCTAAAATATAGGGCAGTGGCAATTGAATATTATAGAGTTCGGATTGCTCAGGATTCTCTTTGTCATAGTTATAAGACAACGTCAGCATGGTGTACTGTTTTTTAACAATTTGATGAATGCTTTGTAGCGCATCTACACCAGCGAGCTGGAATTCTTCTATATCTCGTTTTAGGATGTCTAACCAATACTCAACAGGCTTCCGCTGCCCTAATTCGTGTAAAGTCATCCAATCACGACGCTGTTCAAAGTCCTGATAAATATCAATCAATTTTGAAATCAGTGCAAAGTCACTAGAGAGAACCTGTGCAAAACTTAAAGTCTCATCAAACAGTTGGTGTTCTGGTACAGCTACACCCAAAGCCAAACGGTCTAAAGCAAATTTAAAACTATAACGATAATCCGTGTCCTCCTGACTCAAACTCTGGCTTAAATGAACTGCATCTAAGCCACGTTTAAAGCCCGCCTGGATTAGTAATTCAATCATGCGTTCAGTCGTTTTGACATCTAAATCATAACGAATTTGCGTCGCCGTTAAATTGAGCCAATCTGCAAAATCTTGCAGACTAAAGCGACCCGATACTAAGTTAATTCGTCCCAATACAGCGCGCCAAGCGTTATTGGCGTCTAATTGAGTAACACCTGCAATTTTAACCGGCAGAAAGACACCATTGGATTGACTACTTTGCGTAAAGACACTTCGAATCAAAGGTTCTATCTGCTTTAAATCAGGCGCGATCACTAAAATATCACTTGGTCGACGTGGATTTTCGACACTGCCTTGCGACAACCAATGCACCAATTGATCTTTGAGTACTTCAAGCTGTCTTAAGCCTGAATGGCAGACATGGATTTGAATCGATTGATCTTGCGGATCAAGCTGATAACCTTGAAATTCAGGTTCGACCAAATACAAAATATCAGACTGTAGTTTGCCCAACAAATGGGTCGGATACTCATCGACAAAAGCATCAACCCATTGCCCTTCTTCACCAGAAGACAAGTTCGATAAAATCGAAAAATGGTCTCGCGCTTGTTTACCAAATCGCGTCAATAAAGGATGTCTAGACTCTCGGACTTCAGCATTAAAATTCAAGGTAAATGCTTGGAAAAATTGCTCAATTTCTTCATCTGTGGCTTTTGGATTTTTAGCAATAAACCGCTCTTTCACGCTTAAGTCGTAACGTTTTTTCCAATTCGGATCGACGCTATCCGCCCAATATTCCTGTGAAGGGTTGTAATGTAAAATCAAAACATCCAAATACTGTCCCAATCTGCGCAAGAACTGTAATTGCGCAGGTGGTAATTCTAATAATGTAAAAACAATGACTTGTGTAGGCAATGAACTCAAAACATCTACGCGTTTGTGCTCATCATCCATAATGGCCCAAAACTCAGTATCAATACTTTGCATCTCAATGAAATCATCATGAAAAGTATGTTGCCAAAGCCAGCGTTGCCATTGCTCAAGTTCTTGTGCTTGATTGAATTTAAAACTTTGATCTTGATCCGAGTTTAAAGGGAATAAATGCTCTATATCTAAATGCTGATTTGCGCCCCATTGAGCCAACCAATTGCTCGGGCATCGACATAAGCCTTCGCAGTTTTTAAGACAATCTCCACGATATTGCATGTAGTTTGCAAACAGTTTCGATACTTGTTCCGAAACCCAATACAACATACTTTGCTTTTTTAGCTGCTTCTCTACACTGTGTTCTAACTGCGCAGCACTGTCATAAATACGTTGCACAATGGCATATAAAGGATGCTCATGATCCAGTTGATTATTTTCGTGCTCAATAAAGGTTTTTAAGGTCTGATAGATACGCCACTTCATCATTAATCGTGGAATATTGGCTTTACGGACATGGTCTTTGTCCTCCAAAACCTGCTGATAACAAAACCATTGAAAGCCACGTATTCTTTGATGAAACTGGTTGTTGGCACTAATCCCCTGCTGCTCGGCGATCGTTTGCGTCAGCCATTCTTGAATCGCGGAGCTGGGCACCACAAAATGCTGGGTTTTAAGAACGGTAAAAGGATTCTTGGACGGCTTATTGATACTGTGTAATACGCCTTGTACCAACACTTGAATTTGCTGGCTCTGAATAACATGAATCCCCATACACCCTCTTTGTATAACGCGCTTAACAATTTAGTTCAATCAAGTACAAAAACCATAAACATAAATTTACTATACATCTTAAACTGAGTATGTCACTTTTACCGCTTAGACTTCATAAAACTTTCATAAAACCATGTGTCTATACAGCATTTTATGCAGAAAAAATCAAATATATCTTTAGGTGTTAAGCAATGAAAATAGATAAAATTCCAGACTCGATTGATCCTAATTTAGACTTGGAACAGATTCGTGCCGAATGTCTGGATTTGGTTAAGAAACGCTCTTATGTGTCTGCAGGTGTCGCGGTTATTCCCGTTCCCTTTCTCGATGTAATGATTGATATCGGCATGCTGTCAATCATCATTCCAGAAATTAATGCGCGCTTTGGTTTATCACCTGAACAAATCAGTGTTTATGATCCAAAGACCAAAAAAATACATTGGAATGAGCTGCGTAAACGTGGCTTCGAATTTTCTGGTTTAGTCGCTGCCAGAACTGCTGCAAAAATGTCTATCAACAATGTCGCAGCGAAGGTACTAACCAAACAGGTAACGAAATTCATTCCACTGGGTGGTTCAATCATTGCCGCAAGCTTAGGCTACATCGTGATGAAAAAAGTCGCAGAAGCTCATGTTGAAGAAAGTTATAAACTTGCAAAAAGTATTCAACTAAAGCAAACAGCAACTGTCGTTAGTTAATTTTTTCAAATAACGCTGACAAATAACGCTGAAGCGTTATAACTTTCAAAGAGCGGATAATGGATCCGCTCTTTTTTCATCTGTTCATTCGTCTGTTCATTCGTCTGCTCATTAGTGTGTTAATTAATCAGCGAACAAACCCTCACCATCCACAGGAAATTAATCTGCTTTTAACTGCTTTAAAAGCGCTTTTAAAATCTGTATACGAGCCGAATATTTATCATTGGTCGCAATCACATACCAAGGTGCATATTCGGTATTGGTTCTTTCAAGCATATCCGCAGCAGCTTTTAAATAATCATCCCAACGCTCGCGATTTCGCCAGTCTTCAGCCGTAATTTTAAAACGCTTATGTGGTGTTTGTTCTCTGGCTGAAAATCTGAGTTCTTGCTCATCCTGACTAATGGCTAACCAAAACTTAATCACGACGGTATTGGTATCTGATAGATTTTTTTCAAAACGATTTATTTCTTCATATGCCCGTTTCCATTCAACATCTGTCGCAAAACCTTCAATCCGTTCGACCAAGACACGTCCGTACCAAGACCGATCAAAAATAGAAATCGTTTCATGCTCTAACATTTTATTCCAGAAACGCCATAAATAAGGACGCGCAAGCTCATACTTTTCGGGAGCAGATATGTTGTATATTCCGTACTCACGCGGATCTAACTTTTTCACAATTCGCTTAATTGCCCCACCTTTTCCTGCGGCATCCATTCCCTCAAAAACAATAATCGTATTCCGACCTTCTACCCTGAGTGCATTGGCTACTTTTTTAGTGAGTTTTTTTAATTCTTTTTTATATTCTTGTTTCTCTAATACGTCCACACTCGGTTGTAATAACTGCTCAGGAATAGGCGCTTGTTTCCACTTGCTTCGAACTTTCACTGGATGATTGGGCAGGTTTGTTAAATGCGTTAAAACATGTTCAGCAAAATGATAGTCGCGTTGCTCTTGATCTTCACAATCAATAATGTGCCAGTCATCGGTAAATTTATTGCGTAGCCGTTGCACATTGTCATATTGTTTTTTATTGCGCCAATCCAAACCATGTAATTTGTGCCAGCGTTGCTCAGAAGCATCCATTTTGTCTAAGCGTTTTTGTAGAGACTTCCAAGACAAATCAAACCAAACTTTAATCACATCAACATGATTATTTTTCAGATCTTGTTCAAAGGCCTGCATCTGCTTAACGTAAGACTCAAATAAAGTGTCATCAAAAGGCTTCGACACATGCAAGGTTGTTGCCAAGAGATCACTATACCAATTACCAAATAAGATAATCATCTGACCTTCAGCAGGAACAAAACGAGTATAAGGCTGCCAAAAAGCCACATGATTGTTAATCAAATTTGGTGGATCAGCTTTAACACGTAAGTATCGTGGATCAACCCACTCACGGAGTTGCTTCACGGCTTCGCCTTTGCCTGCAAGCTCGATTCCACTGACTAAAATCATTAAGCTTTTCGCATTTTTCTTATTTCGAGTATCTTTTAACGCATATTGAGCTTCGATTAATTTAAGATTTAGAGCTTCAATATCCAGAGGCTCTTCATTTTCAGTCGTAGCTTTAGTGGACTTTGAATCCATTGGCTTTGAATCTTTAGTCGAGTTTTTAGTCGACTCTTTAGTTAAGTCACTTTGCTTCGCTTTTAACTCATTTGTCTTTAAATCATTTGTCTTTAAATCAGTCGACTTTAACTCAAGGCCCGCTTGCTGTTCACTCACATTTTTCTCTGGCATATTCTTCTCTGATTATTCTATTTTTCTCAGTATACTCAAGTCTGACTTGGTGCTGCATCTGGCTGTACAAATTATTGCAAATGTCATGAAGCCTGTCCCTTAAGATCAGACCTGACTTATTTTCAAACAGTTTAAGCTTGATTTGTCATAGCGCTTTTCTGCTACGGCAATTATGCTTGATCAGGTAAAAATACATTGAGCTTCAATATGTCCAAACTTGCTGCATTAGACCAACTTTTAGAACAATATAAACAATTAAGTTATCACTCAGATCCAGTCCTGAAACAACGATTACATGAAGCTCAAAATTGGCTCAAAAATCGTATTCAAAAAACGCATCAAGATTTATTCAATGAACCTAAGCACATATTGATGGCACATTATTTTATCAATCGTCTCTATGGTGGAGCTGAGTTTGATGATCTGGCTTTGCAAATAGAACGCTTACTCAAGTACGCACACAAAGCTGAAAAAATTATTCCTGAAAATGCCATTAAAACTGGCCTCAAATCTGTCGGTCTTGCTGTATTGGCGATGGAGCTTGATGAGCAAGTTGCGAAACAACTTTTAAAAGATTATCCCGTGGATAAAATCATTGATGATGAAATGATGCGTCTCACCTTAATAAAAGTCGATCAAGCAGATGCACGACGCCAACAATTGGACATGTTGGATGAATTAGGGATCAGTTTAGATAAATATATGCGTTCTTTTATTATGCATACCGCTTTTAAAATGTGTAAAGGCACTGCCAGTAAATATAAGTTCGAGCTTATGTATGACTTTATTGGTGAAGGATTTATTGCGATGAAACCGATGAAGTCAGCTGCGACATTCATTGCTGCCTTCACTGAAAAAGAGCGAGTGATTATTGAAAATGTACATGCGGGTAAAACCAATCCATTTAGCATTTAATGTTAAATACACATAAGTATGATTTGATTCTCCGAGCTGGTGGTTCTGCAGTATTTTGCTCGTTAAACAAACGTATCTGACTCATTAAGATGACAAATACGATCTAATTTAGCTTATTTTAGATCTGTTGTTGTTGAATCAAAATTCAATCATTTTAATTTTTCTGTATATTATTCATATCAATTGCATGATCGACACTGTAAAAAACGAAAGAATCTGTCATCATGCTTCTTCTCAAAGATTTACTATTATTTGTGTTCAGGAGTGACTCGAATGTCGAATGAAAACCAACAGCCTAATGCTCAAACTGAGTCGGCAAATAACACAGACAAAGTCAGTCCTTTCTTAACTGAACCACTTCCTCAAGGCGTACCACAAGGCCAGCAGCAATCACTCCAACAAATACTGACGGATTCGCCTGTAACCAGTCATGTGCCTAAATACAATTTACCTCGTGGTGCAAATACTGGAAATGTCGGTGAAACCACACATTTCGGTTTTAAAACAGTCAATAGCGAAGAAAAAGCACAAAAAGTGGCAGAAGTATTTCATTCTGTAGCCAGCAAATACGACATCATGAATGACTTGATGTCATTTGGTATTCATCGTTTATGGAAACGTTTCGCGATCAATATGTCAGGCGTACGTCGCGGTCAGCACGTTCTTGATATTGCAGGCGGTACGGGTGATTTAGCCAAAGTTTTTAGCCGTGAAGTCGGTCCAACAGGCCATGTAGTACTTTCTGACATTAATGAGTCTATGCTCAATGTCGGTCGTGATCGTTTAATCGATGCGGGCTGCACCAATGTGGATTTCGTTTTAGCCAATGCAGAAACCTTAGAACCTTTTGCAGATAATAGTTTTGATTTGCTCACGATTTCATTTGGCTTACGTAATGTGACGGATAAAGATGCCGCTTTAGCCTCTATGTACCGTGTATTAAAACCAGGTGGTCGTTTATTAATTTTGGAATTCTCTAAACCAATTTTTGAACCGTTTTCAAAACTGTATGATTTATATTCATTCACAGCTTTGCCGATCATGGGTAAAATTATCGCCAATGATTCAGAGAGTTATAAGTATTTAGCTGAATCTATTCGCATGCATCCAGATCAACGTACCTTAAAAGGTATGATGGAAAATGCCGGCTTCCAAAACTGTGATTATCATAATTTAACCGCAGGTGTTGTCGCTGTTCATCGTGGCTTTAAACTTTAAGTCTTGGTCAAAGGATTTATTATGTGGTCAATCCTTGCACTTGGTGCAGCTGAACGTTTTATTCATCAATGTATCAATTTGGATGCGATCACTCGCATTCAACTGAATGCATTACAAGGCAAAATGCTTCGTGTAGTGATTGACTCACCTCAGCTTTCTGTTGATGTATTTTTTGATCATGAAAAAGTCCGTTTAGAACCGACAGTAACTGGACATAGTCAAAAGCCTTCTATTTTTGAACAACGACCTTTTGATGCTGTTCAAGTCATCACAGATGCTGACGCAACATTGCGTGTCGAAAATTTTGTTGAATTAATCAAACTTCTCATGGCTGATGATGTGGGTAATATTCCCTTACAAGGCGATTATCACCTACTTCAGAATATTCAAAAAATCATACAACAAACTGAACCAGACCTTGCCTCAAAACTGAGTGATTGGGTCGGTCCGAACTTAGCCAGCCAAATAGGCAAAATTCAAATCGCGCCCAAGCAAATTCTGCGCTCATTAGAAAGTCATGTTTTTTTTGCAAAAGACTTTATTAAAGAAGATAGTGGTTTATTTGCAGCACGTTGGCAAATGGATGATTTAAATCAAGACACGCGTCAATTGAAACAAAATATTGATCGTCTTGAAGCAAAAATATCACAACTTCAGTCTCAATTTAATCTCACATAAAATTAGGTAAGTGCATTTATGATTCCGCATATTAGACGTTTAATCGAACTTTGGCGCATCGCGGCGCACTACAGACTCGACACGTTACTTCCTGCGGAAGACATACCTGCAAAAGCGCGCCCAATTTTTAAATTTATCCATATGCATCCTGCTGCATGGTCAAGTCGTGAGCTTAAAAATCCGCTCAAACTGAAAGAAGCTTTAGAGGATATGGGCCCTCTTGCAATTAAATTGGGTCAATTGCTTTCGACTCGTCGGGATTTGATTCCACCTGAATTATTACAACAACTGGTTTTACTGCAAGATCGCGTGAAGCCTTTTGATAATAATGTCGCAAAAATGCGGATTCAGGAATCATTTAAAGCCGATGTAAATACGTTGTTTGCTCGCTTTGACGATCAACCTCTTGCTGCAGCATCCATTGCGCAGGTTCACACGGCAGCTTTACATGATGGTCGTGAAGTTGTTGTTAAAGTCACACGTCCGAACATTTATGCTCAAATTATTGAAGATTTTGAAATTTTAGAATGGTTAGGTGCATTTCTTGAAAAACGATTAGAAGCAGCACGCGCACTACATCTATCCGAAATCATTCAAGATTACCGTCAAATTATTCTTAATGAATTAGATTTGAGTTTAGAGGCAGATAATACCCGTCGTATGCGTCATTACTTTACAGGCTCTAGCATGATGTATGTGCCTGAAGTCTATATGGACAGTAAAGATGTCATGGTGGCTGAACGTATTAGTGGCGTGCCTATTTCAGATCTTGAAACCTTTGATCGCTTAGGGATGAATCGTGCAGACTTGGCTGAAAAAGGTTTAACTATTTTCTTCACTCAGGTTTTCCGTGACAACTTCTTTCATGCAGATATGCATCCCGGCAATGTCTTCGTAGAAACCATTAATCCAAGTCATCCACGCTTTATCGCATTAGACTGCGCCATCATGGGCGAGTTGTCTAAACATGACCAAATGACCATTGCACGTATGCTTTTGGCAGTCATGAACAGTGATTTCATGCAGTTAATCTTGATTGTTCATCAAGCAGGTTGGATTCCACCGGGTACTGATCAAGATGCGCTTTCGCGTGAAATGCGCCGTACTGTCGGTCCAATGGTGTCTAAGCCAATGCATGAGCTAGACTTCGCGGGAATCTTATTGCAAGTCATGGATATTGCACGCCGTTTCCATTTAGAAATTCCGCCACAGCTTATGCTTTTATTAAAAACCTTGGTGCACGTTGAGGGATTAGGAACTGACTTATATCCAGAACTTGATATTTGGAAACTTGCTAAACCCATCTTAACGGATTGGGTTAAAGCACAAATGAATCCACAAAAGAATATCAAAGAGCTTGGGCAAAAAATTCCCGAGCTACTTTTAGGTGCACAAGACCTTCCTACGCTATTAATAGATAGCTTAAATGGTTTGAAAAATCAGTCTGCATGGCACGCAAAACAACTTAATGAAATTCAAACCATGCGCTTAGAGATGGAACACCAGCAAAAACGTAGCTGGCTCTTCGGTAGTGTGATCGCTATTGTACTCACCATTGCTATTATTGCGCCTTGGTATATATCAATCATTTTTATTCTCGTTGCCAGTCTCATCTCAGTTTGGCGAATAATCAAATAATTTATTTTAGATCTTCAATTCTTAAATGAAGTGCAACAAAGATTAAATTATTGGCAGGAAGCAAGATGAGATTGCATTTTGCTTCCGACCGACCAAAGTCAAAGTTACATCAAGAACTATACTCACCGTACTCCAGACGAAAGAGATCAGATTTATACCCTGTTACGTGAAGGTTTTTCCAAACGCCATATCGCTTGAGATTGATCAACGGACTCGCTTTGGTGACTTGTAGATAGATACGATCGTGGGTAAAAATCATCAACAATCTTTAGTTTAAATTGTAGATCGAAGAACAGGCTATCTTTGGCTAACTGAGTGCAATACATATAAGGCTGAAGACATCAGCAGAGCAACCATCAATCTACTCACCTCCATCAAAGACCAATTGAAAACAATAACTGCAGACAATGGCAAAGCGTTCAGTTTACATGAGCATATTGCTCAAGAATTAGATTTGGATTGGTATTTCGCAGATCCCTACAGTGCTTGGCAACGAGGTACAAATGAAAACACCAATGGATTAATCAGACAATACATAAGCAAAGGTAGTGATTTAAATCATTACACGGATGAGTATATTTCAGAAATCACTCAACGTTTGAATCAACGCCCAAGAAAAAGACTCGGCTTTAAAAGTCCGAGTCAGGTATTATGCCGACAACATGGTGTTGCACTTCAAACGATAATGTAAGTTGATAAAGAGATTTATTATTTCTAGGCTATTCATCTCAAGTTTTTTTGCAAACTTGTCTAGAAACTTTCTAATCTAAAGTTTTTCTGATTTAACGTTTTCTATCTTTTGACAGCCATCAGTCTCTCTCAATTAATTCCTATACTAGTCAATTAAAAAAAGCGCCTTGTGGCGCTTTTGATATGTGTATCAAGGTTGTTTTAAGTATGGCCATGCCGCTTTGAGATAAATGAACATTGACCAGAGCGTTAAAATGACTGCGGTATACAGCAAGCCATACGCGACCAGTTCAAGAGGTTGCCAGTTCAATAAAAAAACTGAAATCGCAATCATTTGAAATGCGGTTTTATATTTCCCAACGGTAGACACAGCAACATTGGTACGTGCACCGAGTTCTGCCATCCACTCACGCAAAGCAGATACCGTAATTTCACGTGAAATAATTACAATTGCAGCGAAGGCCATAGAGATTGTCGGCTCCCACTGTACAAGTACAATCAGTGCCGCCGCCACCATCAGCTTATCTGCTACTGGATCTAGGAAACGACCAAAAGCAGAGGTCTGATTCAGCGTGCGAGCCAAGTAACCATCAAACCAATCTGTAATCGCAGCGACCACAAAAATTGCTGTAAGCACGATATGACGGGTCATACTGCCTTCTTGAACTGCCCCAATTGCTGGCGGCCAATAGGCGATAATTAAAAATACAGGAATTAACGCAATACGAGCTAGCGTCAAGATGTTCGGAATATTCAGGATACGACCTGTAGACATAGACACCGCCAGTTTGTCCCCTAATGCTTAAAATTCAGCAATATAACTTGAGCTTGGATATTTTCAACTCGCCTACTTTAAACGATTCATTATCTGCTGTCGACTAGGCAAAGATGGTCACTGTTTGTCTTGAAATCGCAATAAGTTGATCATTTACATTCCAAATATGTGCATATTCAGTCGCGTAGCCATTTTCTGCATGGTCTGTAAATACTTTATATTTAAACCAATCTAGACGTTGAAACTCATCATTTCCCAGTAAAGTGACATACCATGACAAGGAACTGCCTGGTGCAGGTGTCTTTAAAACAGGGAAAACACCTGCGGGCCAAATATCCAATAATGCTAAAAATTCAGCTGTGCTCATTTTACCATTTGGAAAATTTTGCTCTGAAAATCTAAACCAACCACCAAAATCCGCTTGTGGACTCGCTGAACAAGGATATCCACCTTCTGCCCAAGCTAAATCGAAATTTTGATAACACTGCGGCATTAATGGGTGATAAGGTAGTTTATTTAATTGCTCAGGTGCGGGATAAAATGGCGCTTGACGCTGTTGTTGAACATTCAGAACGGAGTTTCGTTCAGAGCCAAAGCTTGCGAGCATAATGCTCATTACCTGATGATCTTGCCAAATCCGTGCTTCAACGGAAGTCACCGACTTTCCCTTACGAAGAATCTCAACGGTAACTTTCACTGGCTTTTTTTCTTGAACAGGAGCAACGAAAGTAACACTCACCGTCAATAACCGTTTCTGCGCATCGTCTACAGTCCAAATTGCCTTGTGTAACATCATTGCAGTGGTTAAACCACCAAAGATGGTTCTCCCCTGTAGCCAACCTTCAGGAATATCAACACTTTCTTTTTGTTCTAGGTCTTTGAATAGCTGACTGAAAGGCATAAAAAAAGCTCAATGATTAATTTTCATCAAGCATGATTTAATTCATCCTAGAGGTAAATGATCAATGACTCGTGGGTCAATGATCATTTATGCAAATTAATGAAATCAATTAAACACCAAAGCATGATTAGAAAACATCTAAATTCAGTGGCAATGGTTGACCTAACCACGTAGCTTCTTTCGTGTGTGCTAAATATTCATTGTCAATTAAGGGGTGAATCAAGACGGATAGATCAAGGGGACTAGAAGCGAGCAGCGACTTGATTTGTGGCAAAATAGCTTCATCAAATGCCAATTGAAACATGGGTTTGGTATGTGGTCCCACCAATTTTTGATGGATGCGACCATACTTCACAGCCTCACCAAAGACTTGCTGTAATTCTGCGTATAACAGTTCAATCGCCTCAATTTGAGGCAAATCGAAATAAACATGAGCATGATATTGCATAAATTTCTAACATCCAAAAACTTTAAAACTGACATCTAAACAAAAACAAAAAATAGCTTTAAGCAACAACCATTTATTCATGCAAAATTTTATAAACCGTTCTCGCCATCACACCGCCTAAACCGGGTACCAACTTCAAATCATTTTCAGAGGCTTTAAGCACACCTTGGATTCCCCCGAAATGGGTCAATAAATCACGTCGACGTTTCGGGCCAAGTCCAGGAATTGCCTCAAGCACAGATTGACCACGGCGCTTATCACGCTTAGCACGATGCTTGGTGATTGCAAAACGATGCGCTTCGTCACGCACCTGCTGAATTAAATGCAAAGCTTTATGGTCTTCAGGCAATTGAATTTTTTGACCATCGGTAAAGTGTAAAGTCTCCAAGCCAGGTTTTCGACCCTCACCTTTAGACACACCGACCATAAATGCATCTAGCCCCAGACCTTTCATCACATCCATCGCCATATGTAGCTGCCCTTTACCGCCATCGATCAGCAATAAATCTGGCAACATTGCTTTTTTATACCGACGCGTTAACGCTTGGCGCATCGCAGCATAGTCATCACCGCCAGTAATATCCTCAATCGAAAATTGGCGATAGTCTCGTTTTCTGACCCCGCCTGAATCAAAAACCACACAAGAAGCAATGGTCGCCTCGCCCATGGTATGCGAAATATCAAAGCACTCGATTCGATCTACGGGACGGCCTAAAACCAACTCCAACTGATGAAAGCGTTCATTTAACTCAAAATGATTGCCCAATTGACCCTTTAACGCATGTTGTACATTCATATTGGCCAGTTCAAGCCATTCGGCACGAGTTTCTCGGACACTGTGCTTCACCACAACTTTCTTATCAAAATGCTGATACAACGCGGCTTGCAAATCAGTACGGTCAGGAATTTCCACATTGACAATCAATTCGGTTGGAACTTCATCGGCCACTTGGAAATAAAAGTTCGCCATAAAATCTGACAGCATTTGCCCCAAATCACCGCCCAACATATCTGGAAAATAACTTTTCCCGCCGAGCATTTTACCGTTACGCACATGCATAATTTGTACGCAGGTCACACCCGCAAGATAAGCAATAGCCAAAATATCGGCCTCACCTTTGACTTTATAAATCGCTTGTTGAGTCTGTACATCTCTTAAAAGCGCCATACGATCACGGAAAAAAACCGCTTTTTCAAATTCTAAAGCTTCAGCAGCAGTTTCCATTTTGCTGATTAATTCTTGATTAAGCTCTTTGGTATCACCCTGTAAAAAACGAATCGAGTTATCCACATCATCTTTATAGTCTTGTGGAGAAATAAGGCCGACACACGGTGCAGAACAACGTTTGATTTGATATTGCAAACAGGGACGCTTACGCTGTGAAAAATAGCTATTTTCACACTGACGAACGTTAAATAATTTTTGTAATACCACCAAAGTATCCCGTGCATTATAAGCACTGGGATAGGGACCAAAGAACTTCCCTGCCTGATGCTTGCCTTTGCCTCGACCACTGGCAATACGCGGATAGGGCTTATCGCTCGATATGAAAATATAGACATAGGACTTATCATCACGCAACATAATATTGTAGGGCGGGCGATGCAGCTTAATCAGATTTTGTTCTAACAATAAGGCTTCTGTTTCTGAACGAACCACTAAGGTTTCGATATTATAAATACGAGCAACCAAGGCCTGAGTTTTAGGATGTTCAATCGTTTTTACAAAATAGCTCGAAACACGATTTTTAAGATTTTTGGCTTTTCCCACATATAACAATTCACCGTCTTTACCCAACATGCGGTATACACCGGGTAATGTGGTCATATTGGCTAAAATCTTTTCAATATTTTCTCGTGCGTTTTCGTTCACAATGGACTTTTAAAAGATGAGATATAGAAATGATGGGGTATTTAGTGTCTATTTCCAAGTCTAAGATTGTGTCTATGAGTCAAATACTGACGCAGTCTTTCAAACTTAGATTATTTCTCAATTAAATAAGGATTCAATACTTTTAAATCATCATTAAATAATTTGATTTCCGAGCATCCAAATCCATAAATTGAACCATAGATGCGGACTCTTTTGGATCGCATGCGATGTAAGCTACATAGAATTATATTTTTTATGATGATCAAAATGAGCTGACTCTAAGCTTATCTATACTAAACTTCTTTCAAAACTCTTTATTCACACCACACACTCATCGTTAGTATTCCCTCATCCTAACCTTCTCCCAAAGGGAGAAGGGATTATTACAAATCAATTTTTTGCTAATAAATGATCATTTTTGGACTTATGAAAGAGATCTACTGTTTTTATATGACATATATGGTTGGGTTAATCGCTTTAATAAAACAAGATAAATACGCTTTACTCAAGTTTAAGTGACAGATATTTAGAATCTTTAAAATCTATTGCTCAAAACTAAAAAACGCCCAATAAGGCGCTTTTTATCAATCTGGAGGATCATCTGTTCAACGATTCTAACCATAAAACCTTAAGAATAATTATTCAGTAATTGAATTGATTTATGAACAGTTGGGTTGAAAAAATCACATTTATTTTTTAAGAGTTCTAAATTTAAAACTGCTTCTTGATACTCAATTGTATTTGAATCATTTCGAGCTGCCAATCGTTGCGCTTTTTCAGCGACTTGTTTCGCTAACTCACGCTCTTCAAAGTCCAACATATCGCCTTGATACACCGTACCATCGATATTCACAAATACAATGTCTTCAACTAGGCCAAACTGATCATACACACGATAGTATTTCCAAGGATATCCAGCCCAATTTCCAGTGACCGTTTTAATTGTATGCCCTCTCATCGTTGCATCAGCAAAAACACTCAAATGCTCTTTACCAACACGATCCGTAAAGCCATTGTCTAAATTAAAGATAAAATCATCGTATCGCGCTTGGACTTGATTAAATTTAATTTCTTTATCTATCTTTATAAGGCTCCCTTGAGGTGAGATTTTTACTCGTTGATAACAAGCAGCACCTTGAGGAAATTGGAAGGCGGTTTTGTTATATAGCTGCTTTGCTTTCGTCCCCTCAAAATGAAGATTCACATCATTCGTGTTTTTAAAATATGACGTAAATCCAGGAAACACCCCATCGTAAACGTCTTTATTGGCTAAATCGATTTTTTCCAAAACTTCAATTTTTTTGATTCCTGGCGCTTCACTAGACAATACTCGATTAGCGCTTAATAGCTCTATTGACGTATCTAACCATTGATCATTGTAAATTTTATTGGGCGTCAAGACATATTTTTCCTTACCAAGCGGAACATAAAATTTCGTATTCGGGACGACCCCATTCACAAAAGAATAGTATTTAAACCTTAAATCATTCGCAACATGGACCAATGTCTGCGTTAAATCCGGATTTTGAGGTTTTGAACCCTGAGTTGATTGATTCGCGTTTGAACCTTCGCCACTACTACCACCACCACAAGCACTGAGTACTAAAGCAAAGCTACTTATAAGCAACGCTATTTTTATATTTTTCATTATGTTTATTACTCTAATTTATCGTATATTTTTTCAGCAAAAAATCATATCGATTTAGTTCAAAAAACTCAACTGATGTTTAAGAAATATTAAATAATTTATCACTCAGTCATTTATCTAGATAAAACTGCAAAATCTGCGTATTCATTATTGTTCTTTAGTCACGTTTAAAGACGTCAAGAATGTACGTCTAAAATGCTTTTTTTTCTTCAACTGACTTTTTTGACAAATTTTAATGTTCGAAAATACTTGTAATTGAGGGCCACTCCCCGATATAACCTAATAGGCTTTAAATTAAAATGCCAATTGAAACAAAAGCTTTACATTCTTTAATTTGAAATAATTTTGAAATAATAACGAGCGAGCGTATTACGCCTCAAGGTTTATGTAATAAAAATAGATGACCCTTGCGTCACGGCTTGATACAACTTGTTATGTTCTTTTTCGATATAGTTATCGTAAGATTAGCGAAGTATAAAGTGCGCAGGAAATACGCGCTCGCTTCAAAACATCAACTTAGAAGTCCTCCAAAAAAGGGAGATCAGGGCATGATCCACGCTGGCAATGCCATTACCGTCCAAATGCTTTCGGACGGAATTGCAGAATTCCGCTTTGACTTACAAGGTGAGTCGGTTAATAAATTCGACCGTGCAACAATTGACGATTTCAAAGCTGCAATTAATGCAGTTCAATCAAACGCAGAGATCAAAGGTCTTATCGTTACGTCTGGAAAATCAACATTTATTGTTGGTGCCGACATTACTGAATTTGGTGAAAATTTTGCTTCAGGTGCAGATAAAATTGTGGAATGGGCAATGCCTGTTCACGATATTTTTAATGCATTTGAAGATTTAGACATTCCTAAAGTTGCTGCTATCAATGGTATCGCTTTGGGTGGTGGTTTCGAAATGTGTATGGTCTGTGACTATCGTGTGATGTCAGACAAAGCACAAGTCGGTTTACCTGAAGTTAAACTGGGCATTATTCCAGGTTTCGGTGGAACAGTTCGTTTAAGCCGTGTGATTGGTATCGATAACGCTGTTGAATGGATTGCAACATCTGCAAACAAACGTCCAGATGCTGCTTTAAAAGATGGCGCAGTAGATGCTGTAGTATCCGCTGACAAGCTTCAAGAAGCGGCTATCAATCTGGTGAAACAAGCGATTTCTGGTCGTTTAGACTGGAAGAAAAAGCGCCAAGAAAAACTAGACCCGATTAAGTTAAATCCATTAGAACAAATGATGGCATTTAACTCTTCTAAAGGTGTGGTTCTTGCAAAAGCAAATCCAGCACAATATCCAGCACCAAAATTATTGCTTGATTCTATGCAAGCAGGTTCAAGTTTAGACCGTGCAGGTGCATTGCGTGTCGAAGCTGAACATTTTGCAAAAGCCGCGATTACCCCACAATCCAGTGCATTGATTGGTTTATTCCTCAATGACCAAGTGGTTAAGAAAACCTCTAAGCGTTATGAAAAAGGCGCTCATCCTGTTAACCAAGCTGCTGTATTAGGCGCGGGTATCATGGGTGGTGGTATTGCGTATCAAGCTGCCAGCAAAGGTACGCCAATTATCATGAAAGATATTGGTAATCCACAACTTGCATTGGGTATGTCTGAAGCGAATAGCTTGTTAACCAAACAAGTTGAACGCAAACGTATGACTCCTGCAAAAATGGGTGAAACCCTTGCACGTATCCGTCCGACTTTAAGCTATGACGAGTTTAAAGAAGTCGATATCGTGATTGAAGCGGTGACTGAAAATCCAAAAATCAAAGAAGCTGTATTAAAAGATACAGAAAGCAAAGTTCGTGATAACACGATCATTGCATCGAACACGTCTACGATTTCAATCACACGTCTTGCGAAAGCATTACAGCGTCCTGAAAACTTTGTCGGCATGCATTTCTTTAACCCTGTTCACATGATGCCATTGGTTGAAGTGATCCGTGGTGAGAAGACTTCTGATGAAGCGATTGCAACAACTGTTGTGCTTGCTCAGAAAATGGGTAAAACCCCGATTGTGGTAAACGACTGCCCTGGTTTCTTGGTGAACCGTGTGTTGTTCCCTTACTTTGGTGCGTTTGACCTGCTTCTTAAAGATGGTGCAGATTTCCAACAAGTCGATAAAGTCATGGAACGTTTCGGCTGGCCTATGGGTCCTGCGTACCTGATGGACGTGGTGGGTATTGACACTGGCGTACATGGCTCAGAAGTGATGGCGGAAGGTTTCCCTGATCGTATGAAGCCAGATTACAAAGGATCAATTCAAACCATGTATGAAGCGAAACGTTTGGGTCAGAAAAACGATATCGGTTTCTACAAATACGAATTAGACCGTAAAGGCAAGAAAGCCAAAAAAGTTGATCCAACGGCTTATGACGTAATTGCTTCTGTCGTTACTGGTGAAAAACGCGAATTTGATGCGCAAGAAATCATTGATCGTATGATGCTTGCTTTCTGTAACGAAACAGTTCGTTGTTTAGAAGATAAAATTGTCGCAACGGCGTCTGAAGCGGATATGGCGATGATCATGGGTGTCGGTTTCCCTCCATTCCGTGGTGGTCCAGTGCGTTATATCGATCAGACAGGTGTCGCTGAGTATGTTGCGCTGTGCGACAAATATGCTCACCTAGGTAAAGCTTATGAAGCGCCACAAATGTTGCGTGACATGGCTGCTAATAACACTAAATTCTACGGTTAAGGAGCAACGTGAATGGCTACTTTAAATCCACGTGACGTTGTCATCGTTGATGGCGTGCGTTCAGCAATGGGTAAAACCAAAAATGGTATGTTCCGTAATGTTCGTGCCGACAATTTATCTGCTGAACTTGTACGTGCATTGGTTGCTCGTAACCAATTTGATACCAATGAAGTTGAAGATGTGGTCTGGGGTTGTGTAAACCAGACACTTGAACAAGGTATGAACATTGCGCGTAATATCGCATTACTAGCTGACCTACCAAAAACTGTTGCGGGTCAAACCGTCAACCGTCTTTGTGGTTCATCGATGCAAGCAATTCATACTGCTGCTGCTCAAATTGCAACGAACCAAGGTGATATTTTCATCATCGGTGGTGTAGAGCATATGGGCCACGTTGGTATGATGCACGGTATTGATTTAAACCCTCAAGCCTCTAAGCATTATGCTAAAGCATCAAACATGATGGGCTTAACAGCTGAAATGTTAGGTCGTATGAACGGTATTACGCGTGAAGAACAAGATGCCTTTGGTGTTGAGTCTCACCGCCGTGCATGGGAAGCAACTCAAGCAGGTCGTTTCAAAAATGAAATTATCGGCATTGAAGGTCATGATGCTGAAGGTAAACTTCAACTGTGCGATATCGATGAAGTGATTCGTCCAGATTCAAACATTGAAGCGTTTAGAGCTTTGCGCCCTGTCTTTGATCCGAAGGGTGGTACGGTAACGGCTGCAACGTCTTCTGCATTGTCTGATGGTGCATCTGCAATGTTGTTGATGTCTGCTGAACGTGCTCAAGCTTTGGGTCTTAAGCCGCGTGCGGTCATTCGCTCTATGGCGGTTGCAGGTTGTGATGCTGCGATCATGGGTTACGGCCCTGTTCCTGCTACGCAAAAAGCGCTTAAACGTGCTGGCCTGTCGATTGCAGATATTCAAACATTTGAATTGAATGAAGCATTTGCTGCACAAGGTTTGTCTGTTCTTAAAGGCTTAGGCATTTATGATCAACAAGACCGTGTGAACTTGAATGGTGGTGCGATTGCTTTGGGTCACCCATTGGGTTGTTCTGGTGCGCGTATCACGACTACGCTTCTAAACGTTATGGAGCAACAAGATACTCAAATTGGTCTTGCGACCATGTGTATCGGTTTGGGTCAAGGTATCGCGACAATTATCGAACGTGTTTAATTATTAGATATGTGAGAAAAATAAACCTCGCTTAATGCGGGGTTTTTTATTTCTTAGATTATCTTTTTAATTACAAAATAATTTTATAATTAGATGAAAAAGTATATAAATATTAGTTTCAAAAATGCACATAATTGCATATGATTCATTAGAATTACTAAACATAAAACATAATAAGAGTTGCTATGAAAAAAATATTTGTTCCACTTTTTGTAAGTTTATTATTGGCTGGATGTGCAACCACTCAAATGTCGCCTGAAACTCGTAACCAATATAATCAGATACAAACTGCCCTAAAATCTGCGCCCGTCGCCGTTTTAATCAATCCTTGCTTGTTGACGAATGAATTGGGTAAAGACTTAATTTTGGCTGAACCATCACGACTGAGCAGTGATAAATTTCTTGAAACTTTTAATCAACAGCTCAATCAGCAAGGTATAACAATCGGTAAGAGCGCTGCACCTTTTATTTGTGGCTTAATGCCTGAAGAGCAAATGAAAAAGTATGATTTTCAAGCTGATTCAATTACAAAAAGAGCGCCGATAAGTACCTACCCTTTATTGAATCAGACGGGCTCTACTTTAACTACTGAGCAGCAAAATGCAGTTTTGGCCTTGAATCAATTTTTTGTGAAATATAACTCAGTTGAGCTCGCCAATCTGCGAAATAAGAGTGCTCCAGCTGCACTTCCTGAGCTAGATCAAGCGACTTTAGATATTTTGAAAAACTGGTCTGCATCTGAATATTTATTTATTATCAATATTGATGGTTTGGACGCTTCAATGGGCTCTAAGTTTGCTATGGGTGCATTAAGTGCGGGTGTGACCTTGGCTACGCTAGGTATTGGTGGTGGTTTAGTCACTGCTTATATGCCTCAAGAAGGTCAACAATATACCGTTAGACTTTTTGATCTGAATAAAAAACAATTTATATGGACTAAAAGTGCTTTGCTTAAAGGAAAAGTTTTCTCAACGAAGAATCACTCTCTTGAAGCCAAGAACACTTTAGATCCTTTATTTGAATTAAAAATCAAGTGATTTCAATAGAACTTGAGTAAGCATTTATAAAAATCAATCGAACGTGTTTAATTCTTTGATGTGTGAAAAATAAACCCCATTTAATTCGAGTTATTTTATTTTTCATACCATCTTTTATATAACTGAGTTACATGTTCAAAATGTGAACTCTTTTCACGTTGTTTAAGTTCAATTATTTGCTGACTAAATTCATAATTTGTTTTCAACATACTACCAAAAGTATTGAACATTAACTGCTCATCAAGATCTCCAAATCTTATTCCGACTGAAACAAATTCACAATAATTGAGCATATATAAAATAGAGTTTTTTTGTTCAATACTTAAAGCATTAAAATATTCTTGTACTAATGCACAGTGATTAGGGTTTAATTTTTTAAATTCACTTGAAATATTACTCACAGCATTTACATATCCCATATATCGATCAGATAATCGAGATTCAATTAATAATTGCATCGAATGATTTCTACGATTATTCAATACTTGTGAGCGTGTACTAAACAACCACCCAAGAATTGCGGCTAATGTTCCTAATAATAATAAAACTGTATTAGATGCACTTGATGCTGAAATATACAAAATACTCGTATCTTTATAATTTCTTAGATTATCGTTTGAAGTGCAACACCATGTTGTTGGCATAATACCTGACTCGGACTTTTAAAGCCGAGTCTTTTTCTTGGACGTTGATTCAAACGTTGAGTGATTTCTGAAATATACTCATCCGTG
>JAHLFF010000185.1 GCA_018883945.1 Candidatus Acinetobacter avistercoris | reverse complement strand
GAAGGGAGGAGTGCCCATTTAAAAGTTAAGTTTTAGTTCAACTTTTTGAGGGGGAAGTCCCTCTTTAATAAAGAGACTTGCGTAGCAATGCTACTCTGGGAGATTTTATTCAGAAATGATTTTAGCAGATTCGATTACAACATTTTCTAATGGAACGTCAGCGTGGTAGCCACGGTTACCTGTACGAACGCTTTTAATTGCATCTACAACGTCAAGACCTTCAGTTACTTTACCAAAAACTGCATATCCCCAACCTTGCGCTGTTTTACCAGAATGGTTAAGGAAGCTGTTGTTGCTTACGTTGATAAAGAATTGAGCAGAAGCAGAATGAGGCGCTTGTGTACGAGCCATTGCAACAGTACCAATGTCATTGGTTAAACCGTTATCAGCTTCGTTTTCAATAGAGTCGCGTGTCGCTTTTTCTTTGAAGTTTTCGTCCATGCCACCACCTTGAACCATGAAATTTTCAATGACACGGTGGAAAATTACGCCATCATAAAAACCATCACGAACATATTCTAAAAAGTTAGCAACAGTTTTAGGTGCTTTTTCAGCGTTAAGTTCAAGAACAATACGTCCTTTATTGGTGTTTAATTCGACTTGAGGAAAACTCATTCTATAATCTCCTGATCATGGACAAAAAAGCCATGGGTTTGTGGTTGAGAGAAGCATAAGCAAACTGTAAACTACAAGGCAAGCAAAAACGTTATTTTCTTTGTTAATAATTGAGAATCGCGTTTTAATTATCCTATTTTATCTTATAGAAGTGATTTATCAACTATGAAGCCGAATGATGTTGTTTCATCCCTGCCAAATAACCCGACAACACAAAATCAATCTGTCGATGCTGTGCAGCAAGAACAACAACCGGGCTTAGATTTTGTACGCCAAGTCATTTCAGATGATCTTGCTGCAGGACGTACAAAACAGGTAGTAACACGTTTTCCACCTGAGCCAAATGGTTATTTACATATTGGCCATGTGAAAGCAATTTGTCTAAATTTTGGTATTGCACAAGAATATGATGGTTTGTGTAATCTTCGTTTTGATGATACTAACCCAGATGCTGAAGAACAAGAATATGTCGATGGTATTGCCAATGACGTAAAATGGTTAGGTTTCGAATGGAATGGCGAAACACGTTATGCATCAAGCTATTTTGATCAACTGCACGCATGGGCGATTCAGTTAATTGAACAAGGTGATGCTTATGTCGACTTACAATCGCCAGAAGATATTAAATTAAACCGTGGTAATTTTATTGAACCAGGTAAAAATTCACCATTCCGTGACAGCAGTATTTCTGAAAATCTTGCACGTTTTGCGCAAATGAATAACGGTGAGTTGGCTGAAGGGCAGGCTGTGCTTCGTGCCAAAATTGATATGGCTTCACCGAATGTGCATATGCGCGATCCAATTTTGTATCGTATTTTACATTCTGAACATCATCAAACGGGCGATAAATGGAAAATTTATCCAATGTATGATTATGCGCATCCATTGTCCGATGCGATTGAAGGAATCACGCATTCTCTTTGTACTTTAGAGTTTGTCGATCATCGTCCATTTTACGACTGGGTGGTTGAGAAGGTTCAATCTCCGGCTGTGCCTCGTCAGTATGAATCGAGCCGTTTGAATATTGATTACACTATTACCTCTAAACGTAAATTACGTAAATTGGTTGAAGGTGGTTACGTCAATGGATGGGATGATCCGCGTATGCCGACTGTGGTGGGTATGCGTCGTCGTGGTTTTACGCCTGAAGGGCTACGTGATTTCTGTAAACGCGTAGGTGTGACGAAAGTCGATGGCAGTATTGTGGATGTCGCAATGCTAGAGTTCTGTATTCGTCAGTCACTTGAAAATACAGCGGCTCGTGGCATGGCAGTGCTTAATCCATTGAAAGTTACGTTAACGAACCTGCCTGCAGATATGGACTTAACCCATTCTCGCCATCCGAATGTGGATATGGGGGAGCGTGTTATTCCGTTAACCTCTGAAATCTATATTGATCGTAAAGATTTTGAAGAAATTGCACCGAAAGGTTTCAAGCGATTAATTCCAGAGGGTGAAGTGCGTTTACGTCATGCTTATGTGATTAAGTGCGATGAAGTGATTAAAGATGCCTCGGGTGAAGTAATCGAGCTTAAATGTTCAATTGATCCTGAAACTTTAGGTAAAAATCCTGAAGGGCGTAAGGTTAAAGGCGTAGTGCATTGGGTATCTGCAAGTAAAGGTATTCCGGCTGAAGTGCGCATTTACGACCGTTTGTTCACTGAAGCTGCGCCAGATGCAGATGATGACTTCTTGGCACATTTGAATCCCGATTCTTTAGAGATCGTTCAAGCGGTTATTGAACCTGCTTTAGCGCAAGCTCAACCAGAAGATCGTTTCCAATTTGAGCGTGAGGGTTACTTTGTTGCGGATCAGCATGATCATTCAGCAGCTAAACCTGTGTTCAACCGTATTTTGGATCTTAAAGATAGCTTTAAACCGAGTAAATAATTTATCTCCTCTAATTTCATCAATTTTCAAAAACTCAACTTAGGTTGGGTTTTTTTTGAAATGAATGAAATTTTTAGAAGATTTATTATTCAGAAAATAAATATAGAGATGGAATGAGTATAGAAAGTATTGGCTTTAATGTCGTTTAAATGCGCATTTAGTCTCAATATATCATTAAATATCAACAATATATTTGACATTTTTGATTTTCAAGCGCATATTGAAAATGAACCTAAGGGTTTATTTTGAAACAATGTTTCCCTCGAAACCCTGCTAAAGCGGGGATTTTTTTTGCTTATTTTTATCAATTTCTTTTAATGCAATATATACAGGTGTCGTTAATTTTTTACGATCATTTAATTTCTTTTTGATATATAGAACGAGTGCAAAACATGTGGTTGCAATGGCCAGGAACAGACTATTTAAATAGCTCATTAATGAACTAAGATAACCGATGGTGGTGAGTCTATTCATCATCTTTAACACTTGCGGACTACTTTCAACGCCTGTGATTGCCCAACTACATAGGTGTTCGCAGTTATTAATAATTAAGTGATAGTTGTTTTCATTCATGCGAGTACGCATACGTCTAACAATAATTCGGCCTGAGTATTTAGGTGCATTGTATTGACGTACTTGAATTTTTTTACCGCGTGCAAATTTTTTTAAAGTTGTTATTTCAATTGGATGCTTTTTAAAGAGATGTGCAAATCCAGAGTAATGAATCACACGGCCTTTTCCAGCATAGATACCGTGATGCGTATACCCAAAATGGTGAATAATAAGGTGACTACCCAATTGAAACTTTTTCAAATGATTGCGCTGCATGATTTATTTCAAGATGTCTAATTCAAGATGTAATGAAGATGTGTTTTATCGAAAGTTGAGCCCATATTATACGCAATGTTTGAAGTATAAATGAAGCGCTATGCGTTTTAACAATTAAAAATTAACAATCTACACTCAGCCATTAAATGATTTAATACGTTTAAAATCGATCTCAAACAAAATAATACGATTTAAAAGAAAAATGGAGATTGTAGTATCAGTCTTAATTTTAGTTGTATCCATTTGATTAAATCTTATTCACTAATAAAAATAATCATTAGATCTCATTCATAAGTCAAAAATGATCATTAAGTGGCCATAAATTGATAGGTACAAATCCCTTCTCCCTTTGGGAGAAGGTTAGGATGAGGGACTACTCATGATGAATGTATTCGATGAATAATGACTTTTGAAAGAAGTCTATTGGTAATAAACTGAGATGTAAAAATTCCTTCTCCAATAGGAAAAAGCTTAGGCTGAGGTAATACACATCATAAATGCACTCTGCGAATAATGACTTATCAAAAAAGTCTATTCTGCAGAGTGAAAATTTTTACTTATATTTCTCAAAAATCATTATTTGAATAATTGAAAAGCTTTATTCTGAGCTGTACAGGATTGAACAGCTTCTTCTTTACTGAGTTGCTTGATACTTTCATCAAACTGGATTTTTTGCTTTTTTAATGCATCTTCAGGAATACCACTTTCTTTAGCAAGCTTTTCAATATTTCCCCAAGTGGTTTGGCATTCTGTAGGGATTTGATCACATGCGATGAGGAGTGTGCTCATTCCTATAACGGTCATTATTATTACTTTTTTCATAATGTATGGCTCGGTGATTTAATTGTTAGAGTTAAAATTATTTTTCATTGAAGATTATGAAAATATTCATGTACGGGGTAAATAATAATTGAAATATGTTTACTTCCAAAACCCTTATTTTTTATGAAATATTTTCTCTCAGAATGAATAAGATTTTCGAGTTACTTAATCTAGTATAAACATTTTTTTGTGTCATTGGTTTTTTTATAGATTTTTAGAAATGATCTCATTTATTCATAATTTTTATTTTAAGAAATTGAGTTAAAAAAAGCACTTAATAATAAGTGCTTTTTTTAATTTGCTTATTGTATAGGAACATTTGGTTTAACCAGTTCCTCTAAATCCTTACGACTGTAACCGCGAGAGATTAAAACTTTCTTGATACCAAGTATCACATCTTCATCTGTCGCGTTTTGTAAAGATAAAACCAATTGATCATTGGTCTTGCAAGAACAATCATTTTCAACACAAGCAATTAAATTTTTATGCTCGTTCTGCTGTGGATTTAAAAACAGCTTTTGCCAAAAACTCATAGAGCCTTCATATACAACCTAACATAGTTCGAAATATAGCCACTTTAAAAATATATGCAAGCTTTATAGTGTGATGAAATTCACAAAATAAAAGTTAATATTTCGATAACAACAGCGATGTTCAACGAAATTATGACAGTATGGACTATTGATATTTTATAACTTATTGATATTAAATGTGATTATATTTAAAATAAAAAAAGAGTGATATATGATCACTCTTTTTTTATGAAATAAATTGTTTAAATTCTCTCTAAAACAACACCTGATTCGACATGATGGGTATATGGGAATTGATCAAACATTGCGAATTTTACAATACGATGAGTTTTTAACAATACCTGTAGATTGTCATATAAAGTGTCGGGATTACATGAAATATAAATAATACGTTCGAAGCCTTGAAGTAATTTCAATGTTTCATCGTCGATGCCAGCACGTGGTGGATCGACAAAGACTGTTTCAAAGTCATAACTTTGAATGTCAATATTTGCTTCTTGTAAGCGACGAAATTCACGTTGAGCAGTATATGCCTCAGTGAAATCTTCGGCTGACAAACGAGCGACTTGAATATTATCAATTTGGTTTTGTTCGATATTCCACTGAGCTGCATATACAGATGATTTTGCTAGCTCAGTTGCCAATACACGATTAAACTTTAATGAAAGTGGAAGAGTGAAATTACCGTTACCACAATACAGTTCGAGCATATCTTTTTCAGATTTCTCTATGCTTGAACATGCCCACTCCAACATTTTTTGGCAGACAATAGCATTCGGTTGGGTAAAGCTACTTTCAATTTGCTTGTACTGAAATGTACGATCAAATACCTTTAACTCTTCAACAACATATTCATCACTTAAGACGATTTTTTTGCCGCGGCTACGACCGACCATTTTCACATTAAGTTTTTGCGACAATTGCGTGGCTAATACTTCCCACTCTTCGCTTAAAGGTGCACGGTAAATAAGTGATACCAGCATTTCACCTTTTAAAGTCGAAAGAAAATGGACTTCGAATAAGCGATTAGACAAGATGTCATGACTTTTTAATTCTTCAAGTAAAATTGGCATTAAAGTATTAATGCTTTGATCTGCAATCTCGAATTCATCTATACGAATGACATTTTTGTGTTGACCATCTTCACTTCGTTCAAACATGGCATAGAACATGTCATCTTCAGTATGCCAAATGCGAAATTCCGCGCGCATACGATAGTGTTTTTCAGGAGAAGCAAAAACCTCTAATGCAGGTGGATTGTACTCAGCAAACTGTGTCTGAATACGTTCAATTTTGGCATCGAGTTGTTGTTGATAAGATGAAGTCATAAAAATTTAAAAAACTAGCACAGAGCAGAGGCGATGTTAACAAAGATTGGCCTATTTTTCTGCACAAAATGCACGCTAAAAATCTTATTCCTTATCTTTTCGTCAGCTGCTCTACCAAATAATCAATAAAGACTCGAACAGCAGGCAGTAGGCCACGACGCGATGGATAAACAGCATGTAAAATACCATGAGCTGCTTTCCATTCTGGCAGGACTTTAACCAACTCACCACGATCTACATAGTCTTGTACAATATTGTCTGGAAGCAAAGAGATACCACAGTTTTGACTGGCAAGTTGAGCAAGCATAATGAGGTCTGAACCCATTAATATCGGGTTGATTTTGATTTTAGTCGGCTGATTAAATTCATCATGTAAAACCATATGTTGATCTGTGTGTTCATCCACCATACTTAAAATACGATGATTGGTCAGATCTTCTGGTGTTTTGAGCATTCCAAATTCATTTAAATACGCTTGGCTTGCAAAGAGATGTTGTTCAATATTTTCAAATTTACGTATCACGAGGTTGGGGTCATCATCCAGATTAGAGCGCACACGTAAAGCGAGATCAATTCCTTCATTAATCACATCTACTCGTCGATTGCTCACAATCAACTGAACTTTGATTTCTGGATATTTTTTTAAAAACTCAGGTAGAATTCGAGACATTTCACTTTGTGCAACTGAAACGGGGAGGCTTACACGAATCAATCCTCGAGGTTGCTCACTTAAATGATCGATGAGATCATGAGCTGATTGAGCAGCATTCATCATCACTTGCGCATGACGATAAATATTCATGCCAATCTCTGTTACAGCGAAGTGCCTTGAACTGCGTTGAATGAGACGAACACCTAAGTTTTCTTCAAGATTATAAACGCGACGACTGAGTTTAGATTTTGGAATATCAGTGGCTCTTTCCGCGGCACTAAAACCACCATGCTCAACGACCAAAGCATAACAATAAAAATCATCTAAGTCTGACAGCATCTATTCATTCCAAAATTGCAACGGTGCGGCTATTTAAACGAACTGCGATGACCTTAGTCAATACACATTACGTTTATAAATTATCTCAACCTGAGATTAAAATCTGATGAACTTTTTTATATTCTTCGAGTCTAAGCAAGTCACCTGAAGAAGGCTGTGGAATTCGTGAGATATCCATATTGTCTGCGAGATCGGCTAGTTTTACTGCACGAGCTAAGGGGTTTTTAACTATTCGATAAGCAACTTCTATTCGATTTTCATCTTCTTTTTTAGTCAAAGCTATAACGGCATCAACGATTTCTGAGCTAAAACCTAAAGTAATTAACTCAACCACTGTGGTATTGGTATCTTCTAAAATATCGTGTAAGACGGCAACGATTTGTTGCGGCGTGGTTTTCATTTTAAGCATGACACGCAATGGATGTAGAATATAAGGCTGATTGGCTTTATCAACTTGCCCCGCATGTCTATTGGCTGCGAGAGCAATGGCTTTTTCAAGTGTAGACATGGCTTCCTTGTTTGATGAAAAGTAAAATGAATATTAAATCAGTCATCCTTAACGATATATTTGGATATGTTTTAGGTTGGATTTACGGTCTTTACTTCATTGAGTATTGAGCTTTATTTAAATCGAACTTTATTTAATCAGATCAATATTGAATAAACAAAGCTGTCTATTCAAAAATGTTCGAGCTGGTTAAACTACAGTTTTATTCTGTTCCAAAGATTATGACTTTTCAACTGATTGAGCTTACAAATAATCAAGCAAATGTTTCATGTCCACATTGTCAGCATGATGTCATTGATTGGAGTGAGGAGCAGTATGTGCAGCCTTGTGAACATACGCTTTTTATTGCTATGGATTTAGGTTTTGAATATATTTCAGATGGCTTTGAAAAGACCATGCCACATACAGTAGATGAGATACATGCAAACGATGAAAATCTAAAAGTGTTTACAGAGTTGAGCCAATCCAGTTTAAGTGATTTTACGATATATAAAATGGACTTGGGGGTTGAAGACTTAAACCGATATATTGGTTTTCACCCAGCATAAAGCCCAATCAAATAGCAAAATCAAAATAAAATTTGGAAATAGAACTTGAAATAAAAGCAAGATGAAAATAAGCGAAATTTAAACTAGGTCGAATTTAAAGCATAGTACCCTTAAGGTCGCTATGCTTGGTTATTGACGATACTTGGATAGAGATTGTGCTGAATGAGCGATCTTGATTGACGAGAGATCAATACTGGATAAAGTAGATTATTCAGTTAGTTTTAGCCAATTTGAATTTCAGTTTTAGGATGACTCAAGCGACTTTTTTGTGGTGTGGCAATCAAATAGGCTAGGGTGAGTGGGCCGAGTCGACCTGTAAACATGAGTAGCATCAGTACAATTAAACTCATGGGTTGCAGCTCTGAGGTGATTCCTCTGGATAAACCGACTGTACAAGCAGCGGACACTGCTTCAAACATCAAATCTAAAAAGTTTTTATTGGGTTCTAATATTAATAAACTAAAGAAACCCAAAAAAATCAGCATAGAGGTGATCGAGACAACCGCCAGCGCTTTGTAAGTGGTCGATGTGGGAATGGAATGCTTGAATACACGCAATTCGTCCGAGCGTCTTAGGAATGTAATAACACTCAGAACCATAATAATAAAGGTGCCGACTTTAATTCCACCCGCGGTACTGAGAGAACCACCGCCAATAAACATCAGCAACATCGTTACCAAAGTCGCGGGTTCACTCATATGAGCCATTTCCACACTGTTAAACCCTGACGATCGAGGTACTGTGGCATGAAACCACGCATTTAATGCTTGGTCACCTACAGACATCGAGGCAAGGGTGAGTGGATTGCTGGCTTCTATACTCCAAATCAACACAAAAGCGAATAGGTTTAATCCCGCAATCGTCGATAGAATCAGTTTGCTATTGGTGGAGAGTTTTCTCCATGAATGAGAGCGTTTGATATCCATTAAAACCAGAAATCCAATACCACCAATAATATAGAGCATACTAATGGTAAGGGTGATCATGTATTGTCCAGAAAAGCTCATTAAACTATTTGGAAAAAGCGAAAATCCGCCATTGTTGAATGCAGATACACTATAAAAAGCAGCATAAAAAAGGGCATCGGTAAAATCGTAACTCTGCATCCATGCCAACGTTAAAATAAAAGTCCCAATCGCCTCAAAAAAGAGCGAATAAATGAGGACGCCTTTCATGGTAAAACTGGCATTGGTGAGGCTGGTTTGACCAATGGTTTCTTGTGCCATAACCTGTTGTTTTAATCCGATTTTGGTCGAAAGACTCAGTGCTGCCAAGATAGCAAAGGTCATAAATCCGATGCCACCACACTGGATTAAAATCATGATGATGAATTGACCTAAAGTGCTATAGGCCTCGCTAATGTCGACAACCGATAAGCCCGTTATGGTCACGGCAGAGGTCGCGGTAAAAATGGCATCTAACCAGCTTATTTCTCCATGGTGAGAAAAAGGCATTTTCAGTGAAATTGAGCCTAAAATAATAAAGCTTAAAAAACCTAAGGCAAGCACACTTGGTGGGCTGAGGTTAATACTATTACTTTGCTTGTTAATCAATCTTGAATAAAACTTCATCATTTTTGTTTGAATCTCGATGAAAGTTTACGTAGGCGATCAACCGATCCTTCAAGAATTAAAATATCATCAGTTTGTAATAAAAGTCCGGGTGCAACCTCATAGATCATCAGCGCTCCCCGTTGTAGTAATAATGGTGTAACACCTTCACTTTGGTCAACGACATCTCTAAATTCAATACCTTTTAAATGAGCTCCAACCACAATTTTAACAATATAGTGATCATCATTGAGCGCCATATAGCGACGAACCATAGGGTAGCTTAGAGATTGGGCGACGCGAATTCCCATATCTTCTTCAGGGTGAATAATTTGGTCAATTCCTAAGTGTGAGAGGATCATATGGTGAGGTTTTGACTTTGCTTTGGCTAAGATCTTTTCTACACCAAGATTTTTTAAATGTAATACACACAGAATACTGGCTTCTATATTTTCACCAATTGCCACAACCACAGCATCACAGTTTTTTAGATTAAGCTCTTTGAGTACATATTCATCTGTTGCATCGGCAATTACAGCATGACTAATCGATTCTGAAATATTTTCAACATATTTTTTTTCACTATCGATGCCAATCACATCGTGTTTGAGGCTGGTTAACTCTAATGCAACTGTACTGCCAAAACTACCTAAACCGATGACTGCAAAAAGCGCCATAATTGCGTGTTCCTAAAAAATATTATTCATTGAAAATGGAATGTTTGTTTTAAGGTGTTGATCAATACTGGAGTTAACCAGATCATTAGTTTGATATTTTAGGTCAAATACACCACTGAACATATTCTTATTTTGTCGATAGTAAGTAAGGGGGAATTTAGAGGTCCTTTTATATTGAACGTTTTTGAGTTCTGAAAAAATTTTATATTCAGTCATCAGAGTTTTCAGTCATCAGAGTTTCATGATGCTTCTTTATGTTAATGAAAGTCAGATTAGAGCTTTGTATGAGTCTCATGAGGAGTGAAGCATAAAATGGATGAAAAGAAAATTTATAAAATATTGCAGACTTGGTTTCCTGTACTAGAACAAAAAAAAATTCCAATCAAAGAATTAAGAAGAAATTATTCAAATTTTGTGAATTGGTTGTCATATAAAGAATCCAGTGATATTGCTCATGCCTATTTGATGGCCTTACATAGTCAATTGAATCATGCTTATATTTTACAAAAAAGTACCGTATTTCAAAATAGTGGCATTAATCTGGATGAGATTTCATCGCGTATACAAGCACGACTGTCACCGCTGCTTGAGCATTATGAAAAATACCAATCTGTGATTGGAAGGTATTATAGTGTGCAAGAACAAATCAATGATATTGTGATGGAAGAAATTTATCATGCTGCGCAATTGATTGATTATGCAGTATTACTCATTCATGGGGATGAAAGCTATTGGTTGCTAGTTCCCGATGACGACGTCAAAATTGATAAATTTTGCTTACGTTTTAATAAACAGTTTAAGCATGAGGCACATCATATTGAACACTATGAGCCGATAGCGCAGTCATGGTCCTTATAATCCATTTTCTATTTCGCGATTAAACTCAACCTATTTCATCTATTAAAAATGATCATTGAGTGGCAATTAATGATCTGTAAAAATCCTCTTGCTTTGGGAGAAAATCAGGAGGAGTAAATACTCTTGATGAGTGTGTTTTGAGAATAATGTCTTCTGAAAAAACTCAATAAATGATCAATCTAAAAAACGATAGAAAAATATCAATTTTTGATGAGTATTAAAAAAAGAGCCATGATTGGCTCTTTTTTTATAGAACTAAAATGAATGATTATTTCAAGAAACGTTGATAACCAAGGTTGTTGGTTATTTCAGCATATGGATAGGTGATCGTTTCTAAAGTTTCAATTAATCCATCTGGATTCTGTTTGGCATCACTTGCTTCTAAGCCAACCAGCACACGACCTTCTGCTGCACCATGATTACGATAATGGAACAGGGTAATGTTATGCGTAGGTCCTAAGCGTTCCAAGAATGTGAGTAAAGCACCAGGACGTTCTGGGAACTCAACTCGGAACAGACGTTCATTTTCAAGATCTGCATGACCACCGACCAAATAACGAATATGCAGTTTAGCCACTTCATCATCAGAGAGATCATCAACATCATATTGTGATTTTAAAATCTCAAAAATGTCTTGACGTTCTTTTTCACCGCCTTTGAGGCTGATGCCGACAAACACTTGAGCGGCTGAAGAATGGCTGGCACGGTAGTTAAACTCTGTGATATTTCGTCCTTGTAGTGCACGACAGAAATTTAAGAATGAACCTTTTTCTTCTGGAATGGTCACAGCAAAAATGGCTTCTTTACGTTCACCAAGTTCAGTCCGTTCAGCAATATAGCGTAAGCGATCGAAGTTCATGTTTGCACCGCAAACAATCGACACCATGTTTTTATTTTCTATACCGTGCTCTGCGACGTATTTTTTAATCCCTGCCAAAGCCATTGCACCTGAAGGTTCAACGATGCTACGACATTCGTCATATGTGTCTTTAATGGCAGCACAAATTTCATCTGTATTGACCAAGACAACTTCACGTTCAACGATAGGGCCTGAGTTATCAGACTTCATGAGTTGAATTATTTCAAAAGGTTTTTCACCAATTTGAGCAACCGCCGTACCATCTGCAAATAAGCCAACAGTAGGCAGAATAACACGCTCATTGGCTTCAAAAGCCGCTTTTAAGCATGCAGATTCATCATATTCAACCGGAATAATTTTGACATGCGGTGCAACTTCACCGAGGTATGCAGCCACACCACCAATTAGACCGCCGCCGCCAACCGCTACAAATACGTAGTCTACATCACGCCATTGACGTAAAATTTCGTTGGCAATGGTACCTTGTCCAGCCATGACCAATTCGTCGTCATAGGGTGGAATAAAGGTCATACCTTCTTCTTGTGCTCGAGCTATCGCATATTTGTTGGCAATATCAAATGAATCACCGTGTAATACTACTTCGCCACCTAGACGTTTCACCGCTTGGACTTTGATGTCTGGTGTGGTTTTAGGCATCACGATAATGGCACGAATACCCAATTTTTGACCTGAAAGTGCAACACCTTGAGCGTGATTACCTGCAGAGGCCGTGATTACACCACGTTCAAGTTGAACTTTAGGAAGTTGGCTAATGCGATTGTAAGCACCGCGTAACTTGAAAGAGAATACAGGTTGTAAATCTTCACGTTTAAAGCGAATGTTATTATTTAGTTTTTCACTAATTCGTGGCGCTGCTTCGAGTGGAGTTTCGATAGCAACATCATAAACAGTTGCTTGTAATATTTGTCGAACCATACGAGACAGCATGTTAATTTTCCATCTAACAGTTTAAAATAGGCGCTTATTGTAACAAACCCCTGTACTTTTGGGCTGTAAATTCAGCATCAAATGTCAAAAATAGTTGAGCCAAGTTATGAGTCTGTATGCAACCCAAGATGAAAAGAAACAAGCCGCTGCTAAAGCTGCGTTAAAGCACTTACCGAAAGGCGGTATTTTGGGTGTTGGTACAGGAAGTACTGTGAACTTCCTTATTGAATTATTACCAGAACTTCAATTGGAAGCTGCGGTTGCAAGTTCAGAAGCAACAGCACAACGGTTGAAGAAATTGGGTATTGAAGTTGTTGATATGAACCATGTCGGTGGTTTAGATGCGTATGTGGATGGTGCTGATGAAATTGATCGCCATATGCACATGATCAAAGGTGGTGGTGCAGCTCTTACGCGTGAAAAAATTGTGGCGTCAATTGCGAAGAAATTTGTATGTATTGTCGATGATTCTAAATGGGTGGATCAGTTGGGTCGTGGTTTTGCTCTACCTGTTGAAGTTATTCCAATGGCGCGTTCAGCTGTGGCTCGTAAAATCGTATCTTTAGGTGGTGATCCTGTATATCGTGAAGGTGTCGTTACTGATAACGGTAATGTGATTTTAGATGTGCATAATTTAAATATCTTAAATGCATTACAACTTGAAAAAGATATCAATGACATTCCTGGTGTGGTGTGTAATGGTATTTTTGCAATTCAGAAAGCAGATATTGCTATTATTGCAACAGATAATGGTATTGAAGAGCGTACTGCGGTTTAATAATTTATTAAATCCCTCGAAGTCTCCCTTTGTAAAAGGGAGACTTCTCCCTCCTTTAAATGGAGGATTTGGGAAAATTAAAAAAGAATATAAATGACTCTATCCGACCTACCTGAAATTCAAATTACTCGAAATGTGCGTTCTACACGACTTCGCTTACGTGTGGACCAGACACAAATTCGTTTAACGGCACCTGTATTTTGTAGTAAAAGACAAATTCAAAGCTTTATTGATCAGTCTGAACAATGGTTGATTGAAACGTGGCAGAAACAACAAGAAAAAATCATTCAGATTGATAAAACCTTACCTCAAACGTTAAGTGTATTTAATTTAGATCGTCCTTTAGAAATTATTTATCAGACCCAAAAACATTGTTTTATTTTAAATAGCCAACATCAACTTCTGATTAGTGATCGTCAACCCGAGATTTATTTAAAAGCGTTTGTCATTGATTATGCTAAACAGTATTTACCTTTATATTTGAATGAGCTAAGTCAAAGCAGTGGTCTATCTTATGCAAAGTGCTCAATTCGACAGCCTAAAACCAGATGGGGGAGTTGTTCAGCCAAGCATGACATCATGTTGAATGCGGGTTTAGTACTATTTGCTCAAGAAGTTACGCGTTATGTTTGTGTGCATGAGTTGGCACATACCAAACACTTTGATCATAGTGCTCGTTTTTGGTCGTTAGTCGAAACACATGACCAAAACTTTCAACAGCATCGAAAGATATTAAAAACTACTCTCATGCCTTGGTGGTGGTGAGTTTGAAAATATAGGGGTATATGTTGGATAAAGATATTTGGGATATTTTAATAAAATTAGCACTGGCATGTTTTGGGGCTTGGACATTGTTTTATAAGCGTGCAGAAATATTGGGATATTTGCATAAAGACTATACTGCTAAGTTGGATTCAACAGTTCGATTTTTTGAGCAATTTTATAAAAAAGAAGCTGAAAAGCGATTAACTCTGGATCGCGCTGCTCAAGAGTTAGTGCGCTCTGATTTTGTGAATTACGATCTAGTTGTGTATTTAATTAAACTACATGAGCTTAGATTGATAAACTTTGATCAATTGATGAAACTATACAAATTTGGGCGTAAATTTTTAATTTACACAAACAAAGATATTGTTAGCTCGGATGCTTTTACATTAAAAATAAAGAAAGGACGTAAGGTAAAAAAACAAATAAAATATTGGAATATCCAATATGCAATTTTTGCTTCTCTTTTTCTTTTTCCACTGGTCTTTTGGGATATTTGGTTAAAAGGATTATTGAATCAAAATCTTAATGTGATTGCTTATATCTATTTGTTAGCTTATTTTGTTGGGTCTTTAATTTTAGCATTCTTGCCTTTACTTCAATCAAATGATTTAAAACATGCAGAGGATTTTATTGCTGAGCTAAAGGAAGCCGATGAACAATACAATGAGTATGAGGTATCAGAGAGGATGATACATGGAATTAAAGAGGCTAAAATAATTGGCAATATAAGTGAATACAAACGTAATCGTTATTGAACTATTCAACTACATAAAAATAATGAGCATTGTTACTTGAATAAAACACTCAATATCAAGCAAAACAGTTCAGAAAGATCTAACTTCCTGTCATACTTAGCCATTCGAAATGGATACATTTGATTTGAGGTAAAGCACGTGATTACAGTAGGTATTGTCGGTGGTACAGGTTATACAGGCGTTGAATTGTTACGTCTTTTGCTTCGACATCCAAATGTACAAGTTAATGTACTGACATCACGTACTGAAAATGGTCGCCGTGTAGATGATATGTTCCCAAGTTTACGTGGACATACAGACCTTTGTTATTCAGATTTAATTGTAGATGAATTAAAAAAATGTGACGTTGTTTTCTTTGCAACACCGCATGGTGTCGCAATGAAGCATGCGGAAGAATTAGTGGCAGCGAATACCAAAGTGATCGATCTTGCTGCAGATTTTCGTTTACAAGATTTAGCTGAATTTGAAAAATGGTATGGCATGCAACATGCGTGTCCTGAATTACTAAAAGAATCTGTGTATGGTTTGTCAGAGCTCAATCGTGAACAGATTAAAACGGCTCAAGTTATTGGTAACCCTGGTTGCTATCCAACGACAGTTCAGTTGGGCCTAGCACCATTATTTAAACACGCTGAAACGTTGGTGAAACCTGAAAGTATTATCATTGATGCGAAATCAGGCGTTTCAGGCGCGGGTCGTAAAGCCAGTCTGGGCATGATTTACTCAGAAAATGCAGATAACTTTAAGGCCTATGGTGTGGCTGGACATCGCCATCAACCTGAGATTGTAGAAGCATTGGAAAATATTTCAGGCTTAAAGGATGTGTTTAATCACATTGTGTTTGTACCGCATTTAGTGCCTATGATCCGTGGGATGCTGAGCACGATTTATGTCGACTTAACGGATGCAGGTGATACGCTAGACTTACAAAGCTTGTATGAGCAGTTCTATGCCAATGAGACGTTTGTAGATGTTATGCTAGCAAATAGTTCACCAGAAACACGTTCAGTTCGTGGCGCAAATCAACTCCGAATTGCACTGTACAAACCACAACCGAAAAAGTTGGTGGTTTTGTCTGTACAGGATAACTTGGTGAAAGGTGCGGCAGGGCAAGCTGTACAAAATATGAATTTAATGTTTGGTTTTGCTGAAGATGCAGGTTTACAAGGCATCGGATTATTACCATAAAAAACGCTTTTCAACTTCACACACATTTAACTTTAGCGTTAAATGTGTGTTTTGATACTAATAATATTTAGAGATAACGATGTCTAACACAGAAATTCATAACTTACCGCAACCTAAAGAAAAGGCTAAACAGTCTTTTTTAAAAGAAAACACACCACTGTTGCTCGGTGGAGTGGTGCTTTGTGCAGGAAGTATGTTGCTGGGTTATACAGTAGGCCATCGACAGGGTTTAACTGTGGTGGGTTATGATGCCGATGCTGAGCAATTAGTAGAGGTTGTTGCAAAACAAAAGAGCGAATTAACTAACTTAAATAAAACATTAAATACGGCAACGCAAGAGCGTGATGTTGCAGTTACCAATTCGAATGATATGTTTGCTGCGCTAAATCAAGCCAAAGCAGATAAAGTTCAGATTGAAGGGATGAGTGCGATTTATCGAGAAGTTTTACGTCAGCGCGGCGGCTTGAGCCTGATAGTGCAGAATCTTGATGTAAAGGCTTTACCTGAAAATGCCTATGAATATCAAATTGATCTTGTTCAAGTGAGTCCAAGTAAACGCCGAGCTACTGGTGAGGTTGAGTTAAGATTAATTCAAGGCACAGAAGTTTTACTTGTGCCGATTGCGGAAAATCGTTTTAACTTTGAAGATTACCAACGCTTAACAGGTCGCTGGACAATGCCAAAGGGCTTTAGTCCACAATTTATTGAAATTCGTGTAAAGGGTTCAACCCCTGTTACAAAACGTTTCAGTTGGCAACGTGGGCAAGCTGTTGAAACACCATCAGCTTTTGCAGCAGAAATTCCACAAGCCGCTGCAAACTCCCAATAATTTAGATTTAGAGAATTATGCGAAGTAATAAACGTCAAGCTTGCTTAAAAGACATTAAATTATCATTTGATCGATCTGGTTATGTGGATTGGCACTTTGATCCTCGTTTGGCTGGCTCAGACAATGGTGATGCTGAACATCATGATCAGGAAGGTGATATTGCTGTTCAGACTGCACCACCACAATTTAAAAAACCACCGTTATATAACGCCGTATTGTTGAATGACGATTACACGCCAATGGACTTTGTAATTGAAATTTTACAACAATACTTTGCATTGAGCCTTGACCAAGCCACTGAAGTAATGCTAACAGTACATTATGAAGGTAAAGGTATTGCTGGCGTTTATCCAAGAGACATTGCAGAAACCAAAGCAAACCAAGTCAATAATTATGCTCGACCTCAAAGTCATCCATTACTTTGTCAGATCGAACCACAAGAATAAGGGGATCTCATGCTCAGTCGTCAATTAGAAGTTTCATTACGTTTGGCTGTTAGCATGGCTCGTCAAAAGAGACATGAGTTTCTGACCGTCGAACATCTATTATTGGCTTTATTAGACAATGACTCTGCTGTAAATGCTTTAAAAGCATGTGGTGCAGAGATCGTCAGCTTGCGTAAAGAATTAGAGGAATATGTAGAACAGCATACGCCTAAACTGGGTGAGAACAGCGAACAAGCTCCTCATCCAACAGAAAGTTTTGATCGCATTTTACAGCGTGCTATTTTCCATGTGCAATCTAGCGGTGGTGATCGTACTGTCGAGGGTGCAGATGTTTTGGTTGCAATGTACTCAGAACGAGATTCATTTGCGGTTTATTTATTGAAACGTCACCAAATTAATCGTTTAACCTTGACGCAATATTTGTCTCATGGTGGTCGTAAAGAAGAAATCCAAGTTGAAGAAGAATCTGAAGAGTTGGATGGTGAAACAGGTGCATCTGCGAATGCGGGACCTTTGGAGCTTTATACTGTTAACCTAAATGTTGAAGCACAAAAGGGTAAAACAGATCCGCTCATTGGCCGTGAGAAAGAGATTGAGCGAACAGCGCAAATTTTATGTCGCCGTCGTAAAAATAATCCACTTTTAGTCGGTGATCCAGGTGTGGGTAAAACTTCGATTGCGGAAGGTTTGGCTTGGTTGATTGTGAATGGTAAAGCACCAAAACCGCTTGAAAATGCTGAAGTTTATAGTCTGGAT
>JAHLFF010000025.1 GCA_018883945.1 Candidatus Acinetobacter avistercoris | reverse complement strand
AAAACTGAAGACGCTATTGCATACTTAGATGAATCTCCAGCTGCAAAACGCGCTGCTTTAAAAGTTGCATAAAGCAAAAGCCTTTGACCCAGACTAAAAAATGCCACTTCACGTGGCATTTTTTTGTGATTTATATTTTATCTTTTTAAGTTTAATCTCAATAGCAAAATTTGATTCAACCACTGCGCTCTAAAGCATCTTCATCTTCTTTGGTAAAACGATCGACAACCACACTAATCATCATATCCCCTTGAACATTCACCACAGTTCGCACTGTATCAAGCAAACGATCGATCGGAAGTAGAATCGCAATCGCTTCCGCAGGCAAGCCCACAGATTGCAATACCATAATCATCGTTACCATACCTGCACTTGGAATCCCCGGTGCACCTAGTGAAGCAATCATGGCTGTTGCACAGACGATCAACTGCTGTCCGAGCGTTAAATCCAAACCCATCAAGTTTGCAATAAACAGAGCCGCTGCAGCTTCATAAAGCGCAGTGCCGTCCATATTTAATTGTGTGCCCAGCGGAATGACAAATCCTGCCGTTGCTGGACGCACCCCTAAATTCTCTTGTGCACATTTCAATGACAAAGGCATCGTGGCTGAACTAGAGCTGGTTGCAAATGCGGTAATTAATGCGGTACGTGCCCCTTTAAAAAAGGTCACTGGATTCATCTTGCCAAAGATCCATAACAACAGAGGTAAAACGACAATACCGTGAAAAATGGTTGTGCCTGTGACCACGGCAGCAAACTCTGCCAAACGACTTAAAACAGATAAATCCTCTGTCGCGATAAGCTTCGCCAATAATGCAAAAATACCAATCGGAGCAATTTTCATCACCCAACCAATCATCAGCAACATAATTTCAAAAAATTGCTGACTTAAGTCTTTTACTGTCTTGAAGCGTTCACCGCCTTTCACCAGTGCAACGCCAATCATTAACGCAAACAGCACTACAGCCAACACATTCCCTCCAGCAAAAGCCTTAAATGGGTTGATCAATGTATTTTGGATAAAATTGGTAAAAAATGATGAAGCCGTTAAAGTATCAGGGGTTTGATGTTGTTGCATCGCATCTTGAAACAACGCGATATCGACGCCTTTGCCTACACCGAATAAATGAGCACACGCCAAACCTAAAATGAGCGCCAAAGTCGTTGTCGTTACACAACAAGCCAGTGTGATTTTCCAAGTTCTACCCAGCTGACCGCCTGTTTGTAAATTCGATACCCCGACCACGATTGAACTAAAAATCAGTGGAATCAAAAGTAACTTTAACAAACCAACAAAAATACTACTGGCCAGACTTAATCCATAAACGCTGCCCGCAAAAAATTGCGTGTCTGGAAATAGATTGAGTAAAAAACCATAGGCCACACCCAAGACGGCGGCAATTAAAATTTGGGTATTTAAACTCATTTGCACTGCTTTTAAGAATAGATAATCGCCACTACTATGCCATGCCGGTTCAACATAATCGATATTAATTTGTCACAAGCTCTGCTGATATTCTGCAATTTCATCTGTATAGCCAAGCATTGCGAATGTAAGACATCGAGTCAATTTGTTCCACTTATGCTAGACGATTAGATCTCTTCCATAAGTCGAAACATGATCAATGAGTGGTCATAAATTCATACGTAAAAATCCCTTCTCCCTTTGGGAGAAGGTTAGGATGAGGGAAAACTCATGATGAGTCTGTTGTATGAATAATGACTTTTGAAAAAAGTCCATTATATGAAAAAAATTATAGAGGATAATATTTCGAATAAATCCAAATTGAATTAAATCGATCTAAACTTTGGCTCATTACATTATTCAAGAATAGGTTTTATGATGATCAATGTTTATCGCTTTTTCGATGCATCTAGATTTGCTCTTCATTTATATTTTTTTTACTTCTATAATTTTTGCATTTCGCTTGAGAAACGAGTAAATAAAAAAGAGCCGGATTTTAATTCCGACTCTTTTTTTTGTTGTTAATAACTAATTCTTCTAGTGCTGAAGAATAAGCTCTATTTTGACTATTAAATATTATTGAGTTTCAATTTCTCGAATGCGGATTAAACCTTCTTGAACGGTGCTACAGACTAACTCTCCGTTCTGCCACATACGACCAAAATTCAAACCGCGCGAACTTGCTGTCACCGTGGCATCCATATCATAAAGCATCCACTCATCTGCCTTAACAGGCTTATGGAAATAGATTGCATGATCAATACTGGCACATTGCACACTTGGTGTTAGATAATTAACTCCATGAGGCTGCAGCGCTGTGGTCATAAATGAATAGTCTGAATAGAAAGCAACAATTGCTTGATTCAGCGAAATATCATCAGCAAGCGTCTGATCAAGTTTATCATATGTTTTCATATAGAACGCATTTGATGGCGCTTCAGGTTGTGGCTGAAAAGGATTAGACAAATTAACAGGTTTAATTTCTACCTGTCTTGGGCGCATAAATGCTTTACGAATATTTTCAGGAATAAAGTTAATCAGATTTTCTTTTAACTCTTGTTCCGACTTTAACGTTTCTGGTTCTGGATAATCAGGCTCAGCAATTTGATACTCCAGCCCATCTTCTGGTAATGCAAACGACACCATTGCAGAAAAAATAGTTCGTCCATGTTGAATTGCACGAACTTGACGACTTAAAAAGCTTTTACCATCACGAAGTTTATCAACCTCATAAATAATCGGGGCATTAACATCACCACCAAATAAGAAGTATGCATGCATGGAATGTACAGGACGGTCCGCAGTATATGATGCTGCACGTAATGCCTGAGCCAACACCTGACCACCAAAGACTCGTTTACCGACTAGGTTTCGACTTTGTCCACGAAAAATATGCTCTTCGAGCTTTTCCAATGTTAATAAATCAACAAGATCTTGAGTTAAATCGTTCATAACCAACCTTTCTTTTCGTGCATCAATATCGATTCTATTGAAAAAATATTTTTCAAATCGAGATGAGCATACGCTTCAATTTGTCTATAGTGCCATAAAAGCAAAGCAAAAAACTAAAGTTTGACTGACTGTATTGTCATAATCTTTATTTGGTATAATCAGCCAAAATACGATTATTAACGATAAAATCTGCCAAATATTATGTAATTTGTTAGAAAATGACATATTGTTTTGTGCACAGATTTCAGAAAATAATTGCCCTTATTCGCTTCAATGCGTTTTTTGTCTTTGGCTAGGAGTTTTTATGTCCAAGAGTGGCTTTGGTCAAATGTATCGTCGGCTTTCGAGTAAGCTGCTTGACCTAGTAGTAACACCGCATGTTCTTGGAGAGGTTCCTACAGAAAACCCATCTTCAGACACTCCAGAATCATCTGAAAAGCAGCAAAAAGTTGTTTGCTATGTTTTACAGAACTATTCCCGTAGCAATGCTTTAGTGGTTGATGGTGAAACACGCCGCTTAAAACTCACACCTGCATTGGATCCTTTGGTTATTGGGGAACATGAAGAAAAAGTTGCTGTGCTATTTTTACAGCATCACGATGAGACCAATTTATTAAATCCGTCTCAACATGCCTTTCCTCCTCGTTTAATACGTTTTATCGAGCTTTTAGACAAATACCCTGAAGCGGATATCGAATTGGTTCCTGTAAATATCTTATGGGGCCGTTCGCCAGACAAAGAAGATTCATTATTTAAACTTTTATTTACGGATACTTGGGCGACGCCGAGCACCGTTAAACAATTGGTGAATATTGGTTTGCATGGTCGTCAGTCTTTCCTAGAATTCCATGAACCTAAATCATTACGTTCATTGGTGAATCACGCTAGAGAAACCTACCCGAATCTGTCACCAGCCACGTATATCATCAATCAGTTAAATGATTATTTAGACCGTCAAAGAGAAGTCGTGTTAGGGCCTGACTTATCTGACCGACGTAACGTGATGCAATCTTTGATTAAATCTCAAGATGTTCAAGATGGTATCCGTAAAGAAAGCATTCGCTCTAAAATCAGTATGATTGAAGCTGAACGACGTGCCATTAGTTATGTTAATGAAATTGCGTCGGATTATTCTCATTCCGCTGTACGTTTTGCTGAGCAAGCATTAACACGCCTGTGGACACAACTTTACGATGGTGTTGAAGTGCATAACTTTAATACTGTCCGTGAGTTGGCCAAAGATTATGAGATCATTTATACCCCATGCCACCGCAGCCATATCGACTATTTATTGTTGTCGTATGTGATTTACAAACGTGGAATGATGGTGCCTTACATTGCGGCAGGTGATAATCTCAACATGCCTTTCGTGGGGCAATTACTGCGTGGTGGCGGCGCATTCTTTATTCGTCGTACTTTCCGCGGAAATGCACTCTACACCACCGTATTCAAAGAATACCTGTATAGCATATTGTCTCGTAACACGCCTTTAGAGTACTTTATTGAAGGTGGTCGTTCACGTACTGGACGTTTACTTCCTCCAAAAACTGGCATGCTTGCAATGACAGTTCACAGCCATTTACGTGGACGTGCTAAACCGATCGCGTTCGTTCCAACCTACTTTGGTTATGAGCGCTTGATGGAAGGTGCAACCTACGTCGGTGAAATGAATGGCAAACCTAAAGAGTCAGAGTCTATCTTTGGGATCATCCAGACCTTACGCAAAATTGAACGTATTTTTGGTAAAGTCTATGTCAATTTTGGTGAGCCCGTATTCTTAGATGACATGTTAAAACAACATGGCGCTGAGCATATTAAGATTGATAAGAATGATGATGCCATTCCACAAGAAGTGTCAGATGCAGTTAACAGTTCTGCAAAAGCGATCTTAGAGAACATCAACCGTGCGGCAGTGATCAATCCTGTTTCGCTACTTTCTCTGATTTTGCTGGCAACAAACAAGCACACCTTAGATGAAGAAATCTGTATCAAGCAACTTGATACCTATCGTGATCTATTAACCGCTTTGCCTTATGACCACCGCATGCAAGTGACGCCATTATCAGGCAAAGAAATTATTGCTTATGGTTTAAAGCTTAAACTCATTAAGCGTGTGAAACATGTGCTTGGCGATATTATTGCCATTGAAGACAATCAAGCGGTTTTGTTGACTTATTTCCGCAATAATATTCTGCATGCTTTTGTTTTACCTTCATTGATTGCATCAATGGTTGAGCACAACGGTAAAATCAAAAAGTCAGATTTGGTTAATGTAATTCGCACTCTCTATCCATTCTTAAAAGCAGAATTGTTCTTAAAATGGCAAGAAGATGAGTTAAACGAACAGATTTGTAGTTATGTCGATGCTTTAGCACAAGCGAAACTCATCACGCTTGATGATGAGGAGATGCTCTACAGCCCTGCCCCTAACTCAGAAGATCACAATCAATTGGTTGTTTTGGCTGCACCTGTTATGCAGAGTATCGAACGCTATTACATGACGCTCGCTTTAATTACTCAACGCGGTTCAGGAAATATCTCAGCCAAACAAGTTGAAGATCTAAGTCATTTGTTGGGTCAACGCTTATCAGTCTTATATGAATTCAACTCACCTGAGTTCTTTGATAAAGCGTTATTCCAAAGTTTCATTCGTGTACTGACTCAACAAGGTTATATTCGTACCAATGATGAAGGTGCAATTGTATTTGATGATGCATTTAAAAATGTAGCTCAGTATGCTGACCTTGTTTTAGATGACGTTACTTTACAAATGCTTCAACACATCAC
>JAHLFF010000184.1 GCA_018883945.1 Candidatus Acinetobacter avistercoris | reverse complement strand
ACTCAACTAAATTGAAATACAAAGAGGAACGGAATGAGCAGTTATATGACCTATAAGCCAGAATGGATACGTGAAGACTTTGTTGACTTCATCGCTGAAAAAATAAATCCGATTTGGGCTTGGAAACGTGCCAAAGCTTCTGTAATTGAAGTGCAATACCTCAGTAATGATTTTGTTAAAATTACTTTGAGGCCAAATCGTAATTTTCAGCATCACCAGCTTCGTGCAGGCCAAAGTATTCTGGTCACAGTCGTGATTGCAGGCATTCGTCAACAACGTAGTTATTCAATTGTCGAACAATTAAGTAATGGTGATCTCATCATTGCAGTGAAAGTGCAGGGTATAGTTTCTAGCCAGCTTGCTCAAATGAAGCCGAATGCTGTCATTGAAATTTCACAAGCTCAAGGTACTTTTCTTTTAGAACCGGAGCCACAACCGCTTTTGCTTATTGCTTCTGGTAGTGGCATTACTGCAATTTATTCATTATTGAAACAAGCGTTGATACAACAAGATACTGCGATTGATTTAGTTTACTTCAGTCGTGATGAAGCGTTTCACGTGGAGCTGACCCAACTGGCAGAACAGTATTCACAGTTGAATTATCATCATATTCACACGGCTGAAGTTAAACAGCATTTAGATCATGAGTTGTTAGAGCGCATTAGTCCGCACTATCAACAGCGCTTAACGTATGCCTGCGGCGCAGCTGCGATGATGAAAAGCCTGAATCAAATTTATCAGCAATTCGGTATTCAGCATTTATTGAAACAAGAATACTTCCAATTACAGGTTGATGAACACGCTGAAAGTCAGGCAGTCACTTTTCTACGGTCACAACATGAATTTGAAGCAAATACGAATTTGTTGAGTAGCGCAGAACAAGCGGGTTTAAAACCGACACATGGTTGCCGTATGGGAGTTTGTAATACCTGTACATGCACCAAGGTAAGTGGTTCTACCAAAAATTTAATCACAGGAGAAATTGATCATCAGTCAAATACGCAAATTAAATTATGTATTAGCCAAGCGATCAGTCCTGTCGTTATTAATTTATAAGCGGTCTACACGCTAAAATTATAGTGAGAATAACAATGAATATGTCAGTGAATTTTCCCAACAGTAAATCTAAACATCTTAATCCAGAACAGATTGCAGAGTTCGGCCGTCGTGTGGATGAGATTCGTCAAAATATCATGGCGGATATTGGTGAAAAAGATGCCAAGTACATTTATAAAATTCGTAATTTTGTTCGTTATAGCGAAATAAGTTCACGTGCATTGCTGATGTTTGGTGGATGGTTGCCACCTGTTTGGTTAGTCGGCACAGGGCTTTTGGGTATTTCCAAAATTGTTGAAAATATGGAATTGGGTCATAACGTGATGCATGGCCAATTCGATTGGCTGAATGATCCATCTTTGAATGGTGCGAACTATGACTGGGATACCATGTCGACAGGCGATGATTGGAAATATACACATAACTATATTCATCATACCTATACCAATATTGTTGGCAAAGATCATGATGTTGGTTATGGTCTGTTACGTGTGAGCCAGTCGCAAAAATGGGAACCACGCTTCTTATTAAATATTCCTCTAGCGATTCAATTGATGGTGTTTTTTGAATGGTATGTCGGTGCTCAAAATTTACATTTAGAAGATGCACTGGTTTATAAAACCAAAAGCTGGAAGCAAGTTTGGAATGATGCTGGAAAGTTCCGTAAAAAAGTCCGTCGTCAGGTTATAAAAGACTATGTATTCTTCCCGATCATTGCCGGTCCGAATGCATTACCTGTTTTTGCAGGAAATGCTGTTGCAAATGTTATTCGTAGTTTGTGGTCATCGGCTGTAATTTTTAATGGTCATTTCACTGAAGATGCAGAAACTTTCGAAGCAGACAACACTGAAAATGAAACCCGTTCAGAATGGTATTTACGTCAAATTCGTGGGTCAAGTAATTTTACAGGCACGGATTGGTTACATATTTTAAGTGGTAATTTAAGCCATCAAATTGAACACCACTTATTTCCAGACATGCCTGCAAACCGATACTCAGAAGCAGCACCTCAAATTCGTGCTTTATGTTCTGAATATGGGATTAATTATAATGAAGCCAATTTCTTCAAGCAATTTGGAAGTGTCTGGGTGCGTTTAGCCAAGTGTTCATTGCCCAATGAATCTTCGGATATTATCTCGAAGGTTGTAACAAAATTCAAAAATATTCTGCCTTGGAGCAAGATGAGTTCTTGAAAATACAGATCGCTCAGAACTGTTGAAACATCAAGCGTTAAATGTGAAAGGGTTCATCATGAGCAATGGTCAATACGAAAGTTAATATGATGAACCTGAACTTGAGCGAGTCATCTGTTATAATATGTGCAATAAATTTTAAGTGAATTTCAAGGACAAGTTATGCGTATTGACCAGCGAGCATTAGACCAATTACGTGACGTGAAAATTACCCGTAACTATACGCGTTATGCGGAAGGTTCCGTTTTGGTTGAGTTTGGTCATACGAAAGTGCTGTGTACTGCAAGTATTGATAACTCTGTACCGCGTTTCTTAAAAGGCAAAGGTCAAGGTTGGGTAACTGCTGAATACGGTATGTTACCGCGCTCTACTCATACGCGTAGTGATCGTGAAGCTGCACGTGGCAAGCAAAGTGGACGTACTCAAGAAATTCAACGTCTCATTGGTCGTAGCTTACGTGCTATGGTGGACTTGAAGAAGCTTGGCGAAAATACAATTACGATCGATTGTGATGTTATTCAAGCAGATGGCGGTACACGTACAGCTGCGATTACAGGTGCTGCGGTTGCTTTAATCGATGCAATGAATGTTTTGCTTGAGAAAAAGAAAATCAAACAAGACCCATTAAAAGGTTTAGTGGCTGCAATTTCTGTGGGTATTTTTCAAGACGAAGTGCTTTTAGATCTTTGTTATGAAGAAGATTCAAATTGCCAAACAGACTTGAATGTTGTGATGACTCAAGGCGGTGAATTTATTGAAATTCAGGGAACTGCTGAAGAAAAACCATTTACACGTGAACAGTCAAATGCAATGCTGGAAATGGCAGAAAAAGGCATCGCAGAATTAGTGAAAAAACAACAAGCTGCATTGGGCTGGTAAGTTAATTCGAATTGTTGAAAAATTTAAATAAGTTAAATCATATTGCTAAAAATGCACCTGAGGGTGCGTTTTTTATTAGAAGTTTAAGTTGATATTTTTAATCTTAACAAAGCTATTTACATCGTAAATACAGTGTATTTCTAGATGAAAATATAAGTAATTTTGACTTGCTCTGACTTGAAGTTAATTTATAAATTAATCAGCCATGAATCACTTTTAAGATGATCATGACTGATGTATTACTTAGGCTTCACTTCACTTCACTTCACTTAATTTCATTTTAATTTAATAGCTATTAAATGTGGCAGAAGTCCAACCATTGGCTGCCTTATTGCCTCGTTTTGGTAGTGCTTGCCCGCCATAAATGACATTGCCTTGCGCATTTTGATAGCTCATCCAAGCAATAGTTGGAGAAAATCCGACAGGTGTTTGACTGTAGTCACAGACACCTTTAGGGAAAATCTTTTTGAGTCGTTCCAATTGTTGATTGGTAAAACGAATACTGTTGCCATAATCTGAAACGATTAAAGGCTTAAGTTGGCATTTATTCGCATAGGTTGAAATACTATCACCAGCGACCATTCTAGGTGTTTTATAAAGTGGCAAACGTAACTGACCACATAAATCCTTGCGGTCAATGATGCCTAATGTAATACATGAGTCTTTAATGTCGCTCGGCTTGTTATGGGTGAGTTTAAGATCGACTGTTAGATTGGATGTGTCACTTTCGACATTGCTTAACCAACGATCCATATCATTAAAACTAATGTCTAAACATTTTGCATCTGCAAATAAAATCAAATCACCGCCATAAACCACATGATTATTAAAATTGCCATGTGCTTTTTCCAAACGTGCACGTACTGCAAAAGTGCGATATGCATCGTGAAATAAGGCAGGATCAGGTCCACGACAGTCAATAATGGCGACTTTATTTAAATGATTGGCGACATTAATTAGACCGCTACGATAGGCATGATTCAATGTCGTTTGATTGGCTTCTAAACGAGTTGACACATTATTGATATCGATATCAACGCCGCCTAGGTTTTCATTGAGTAATACAAATTGTTCAGGGCTAATTATATTTTGAATCAGGCTGTCTAAACCATATTGTACTCCCACGTTATCTATTGGAAGACCTGCGAAACCTCGACCAATTTTTTTCTCGGGTTCACCCCAAAGTTCTGGTGCACGTGGTCCAAGTAAATTGATTGCCGCATCTTGAATGGAGCAGCGAATTCCTGTTGGATTGCTTACTGCATGATAAAGTTGTTGTTCGGAAATACCTTTACAGATCGTATTGGGTCTAGCAACATCGAATTGTGCAAGCTCACTAATAAAACCATTAATTTCAGAAATATGGCCTTGAATATGGGCGATCTGATGGGGTAGAAATCCTAAACGACCTTGCAGTGTTTGGAAATAATTAATCATCAAATGATAGTCTGCAAATTGCGATGCTGTACTCCAAGCGTCTGGAAATGAGCAGGTCGGTAAAAGCCCTTGATAAAGACCAGGATATGCATTCGCGACAGATTGTGCAGCCAATGCACCGCCAGAACACCCTTGACCGATGGTATAACGCAGTGTGCCATATTGCTCAATGAATCGTTCCTTAGCCATGATCAATGATTCAGCTTGAATTGCAATATTGCAGTTGTGTCCACTGTTGGCAAGCGCCGTAGACATAACACCGAAACCTCGACTCAAAGCAGTCATTGAGATATCCGGTAAAATAGAGGTAGAGGTCGCAATAACGGTCGGTGCTGTCGCAGACTCATAGTCATTACCACAGCTTTGACCATGCGTAACCACAAGTTTATGATTAAACTGCGGTTGAGGATCAAGTGCTGTCCAAGGTTTAGCGGGATCGAATAGAACAGCAAAACGGTATTCATCACGATTTTGGTAACCAATTTCTTCACGCACAATGAAGGGTACAGTAACCCCCTGATCGGTGGTCGTAGATGCAATTAAACTTGCAGCAGGCGGTTTTGCAAGATCATAGCTTTTGATGAGGCCGATTTTATCTTTGTAATAATAGTTATAACTGACTACTTTGCGGCAAAATAGATCTGTCGAGCCATTATTACAGGTCCATGGGTTGAGTTGAGGACCAGAAAGAAGAGGACCACTTGCACTGTGATTGACTAAAGTTAAGTTCTGATAATAATCACCACTCTCGACTTTCAGCTGATTATCACCAATCTTTAAGCCATCAATGAGTGCGCGGCGCGAAGCATGCATAAATTGATCTGTAATATTTTGACCATTTAAGCTTACTTTAAGTGTTTGTTGGGTTGCGTTGGGGGGAAGATCCAAACCTAATAAAACATCATTATCTGAGATTAGGTCTGGTCGAGTGGAGAGTACATCAACCATTTCTCGTTCTATTTTGGTCGGTGGCGGATTTGGTGTTGTAGTACCTCCGCCAGGTTGTTCAGAATTCTTAGAATGACTACTTCCGCCACATCCATGGAGAAAGGTTCCCAAAACCATGACACTGAACAGTGTTTGTATATATTTGAACCTCATTTTCTTTATCCCTAAATTATTGTTTTTTTCCTTAAGATTTCTCTGTCTTAAAAATGTTCGCTGTATAAACTGTAATATTTATATCCTTCGTATATAAGCGAAGCATGACTCGGACATTGACTTAAAATGAATTTCCATTTCCAACATTTGCTTTTTAATCATTTATCCTATATAAAATGATATATTCGATATTTTTAATCTTAACTGTGATTTAATTATCGATTTTATTGCTATTGTCTCGGATTAATTTGAATTCTTGCTTTTTAATATTCCTTTTAGTGACAGTAAAAAATAGAGTTCTTTTTTAGTGAGTTAAGGATGGATCGTGCTGATTAGGTGTGATTTGCATTTATAGATATTCAACACTCAGCTCTATATAATAATCAGCTCTACAACACATTGATTTCTGCTAAACATTCAGTTTTACAAAATAAAAATGTTGTGCGATGGTCTAAAATTGAGCGCTCTTCGCTTTAGATTTCGCACATCAAATCACGCTTTCTTCCTCATTAATTAGGTATCGAATCTCCTCATAAAAAATGGGCATTAATTTCGATGCTAACAAATATGCTGAAAAAATCAACGATCTTCCGACTAAGTATTTTTGCTTCATTTTTTGTAATATTTAAAAAGTAACAATCAAAATTTTAAAAGCAATAATCAATAAATATTCAAATAAAACAAATATTTAAAAATAAAGCAAAAGTCTTTATTGCTGCTCTAAATTCTGTTTTAAGTATAATGAAAAAGTCTTAACTTCATAGATTATTGGCTTTAATAGGAAGCGCTTTTTCAAATGTTTATGGTGAGAATAATGATCTCTCATTAAAAAAGGACGACATAAATGCATCCTTTTAAAGTTGAATTATCAATTCTTTTTAAGCATTGAATCTCATAGATAAGTCAATTGCTTTGACATCTTTGGTTAAAGCACCCATCGAAATATAATCAACGCCTGTCATTGCAACTTCACGAAGATTTTCGAGAGTAATATTACCTGATGCTTCTAATTTGCAACGACCATTGACATGTTTTACAGCATCGATCATTTGTTGCTGGCTAAAATTATCAAGCATAATAATATTTGCACCAGCATCTAATGCTTGGTTGAGTTCATCCCAATTTTCAACTTCGACTTCAATCGGTTTAGTCGGGGCGATTTGACGAGCTTGAGCAATCGCTTGAGAGATTCCACCTGCCGCCATAATGTGATTTTCTTTAATCAGAAAAGCATCAAACAAGCCTAGTCGATGGTTCTGACCGCCACCGATCGCAACAGCATATTTTTGGGCAATACGTAAACCGGGTAATGTTTTTCGAGTATCTAACAGTTTGGTATTTAGACCATCTAAGTGGGTCAAATACGCGGCAGTTTTAGTTGCGACGGCAGATAAAGTCTGAATAAAATTTAAAGCAGCGCGTTCAACGGTCAATAGGCTACGTGCTGAACCTGTAAGTTTCAGAAAAACTTCATTGGCAGTCACATGTTCCCCGTCATTTTTTAACCATTCAATATTTACGCTAGAATCATAAGTTTGTATTAAAGCATTAACCCAGGGCTGTCCAGCCAATATCATCGGCTCACGACTCAAGATTGAAGCAGAGGCTTGTTCATTTTCAGGGGTGAGTAGGGCAGTGATATCACCATCTGCAATATCTTCAGCCAGAGCCTGTTGAATATTGATTTGAATACTGTGTTCAAGCAATGATTGTGGTATGTGCATAAATTCCCTATCGTGAATACCTGAAAAATGAGCAATATATTAACATTTCATACCGAAACAGGTCGTTGTTTTTTTATTCGAAATGACATTTGATTTAACGAATTAAGCTAAAATAGCAACTTGCCAAAATTTAAAGAACATGGAGAAGTGAGATTGAAAATACCGCAGTTTCAAGTAATTGATGGAAAGTTAAGTGGTGCAAGATTTATTGCTTCTGCTAATTTTAATCAACGACCTGTTGAAACAGATATTCAATTGATCGTGATTCATAATATTAGTTTGCCACCTTCACAATTTGGTGGGGGCTATATTGAAGAGTTTTTTCAAAATCAACTTGATTGGTCCGCTCACCCTTACTTTAAAACCATTGAAGGCATGCAAGTCTCAACTCATCTTTTAATATTAAGAACAGGTGAAGTCTTACAATTTGTAAATTTTAGAGATCGAGCATGGCATGCAGGGCGTTCGACCTATTTAGCAAAACAAGAATGTAATGATTACTCGATTGGCATTGAGCTTGAAGGAAGTGATGATACTGATTTTGAAGACGTACAATATCAGGTGTTATCTAGTGTCGTCGCGTCACTACAACAAGCTTATCCTAAAATAAATCAACACATTGCGGGGCACTCAGACATCGCAGTGGGTCGTAAAACAGATCCTGGACCATATTTTCAATGGTCTTATTTCCGTGAGCAACTGCATCAAATAAAAACAGCACAAGATTTGCATTAAACTACGAAATTCATTTTTAGTTTCATTACAATAACGACATTCTTTCAATTTGGTGAATACGATGGCGCTTTGGCGGTCCACCTTTATAGTCAGTGCGATGACCATGCTGTCTCGAGTCATGGGGCTCGTGCGTGATATGGTTTTGCTTAATGTCTTTGGCGCAGGTAAAGATTTCGATACGTTCGTGGTCGCATTTCGTATTCCCAATTTTTTTAGGCGACTCTTTGCTGAAGGCGCATTCTCACAAGCGTTTATTCCTGTATTGACTGAATATAAAACGACAAAGCTACACACAGAAGTTCAAATCCTGATTAGTCGAGTATTTGGCTGTTTGTTGGTGGTCATGACGACCTTAACATTGATATGTATGATCATTGCACCTGCAATTTTATATGTTTACGCACCAGGTTTTCATGCCGATCCAGTCAAATTTAATATGGCGGTGGATCTATTCAGATTAACGATTCCATATTTACTGTTCATGTCATTAACGGCTTTTGCCAGTAGTATTCTGAATAGTTATGGTTCTTTTTCTACGCCAGCATTCGCACCCGTTTTACTCAATATTTCTATGATTGCAGGGGCTTGGTGGCTATCGCCTTATATGGCCGAACCGATTATGGCATTGGGTTGGGCTGTAGTGGTAGCGGGTATTTTACAATTGGCCTTACAAATTCCCGAGCTATGGCGAAAAAAACTGCTGATTCCACCAAAAGTCGATTTTAAACATGAGGGTGTCGAACGTATTTTAAAATTAATGTTGCCCGCTTTGTTTGGTGTTTCAGTCACTCAAATTAATTTGTTGCTGAATACCATTTGGGCTTCATTTATGCAGAATGGATCAGTTTCTTGGTTATATACGGCTGAACGTATGACAG
>JAHLFF010000183.1 GCA_018883945.1 Candidatus Acinetobacter avistercoris | reverse complement strand
TTACCACTTGGCGATACCCCTATCATTAAACTTGAATATGATTTAATGGTGATTCATTTAAACTATTCACCAAGTAAGCTTTACAAGGAGAAAGTTTAAGAATCTCATCAAGATTCATATCTTCAGTTACTTCAGTAAAAACACAAGCACCTGTACCTGTAAGTTTTGCAATACCGAACTGATCTAAATATTGCATCGCTTCATCGACTTCAGGATATAAACGTCTTGCTAGATGCTCAAAGTTATTTCCGAAATCAGATGGCTTTATCTGATAGGCGCAAAATTTAGTAGGCTTCGTGTTTCTTGTCAATGTTTTTTGCGAAAATAGCAGCTGAGTGCTGATAAAACAGTCAGGTTTTAATACAATGTATTGTTTTTGATCTAAGTCTATGAATGTTAAGTGTTCACCAATCCCTTCAGCCCATGCATTTCGACCATGAACAAAGATAGGTACATCTGCGCCAAGTTTGAGACCTAAATCAGCGAGTTGTTCAATATTTAAACTGCACTGCCAAAGTTGATTGACAATCAGCAGGGTGGTCGCTGCATTTGAAGAGCCACCACCTAGACCTGCACCCATAGGAATGTTTTTTTCAATACGAATATTGAGCCCCGTTGGTTTTTTGGCATAAGGTTTTAAAATTTGAGTGGCTTTGTAAATGAGATTTTGCTGAAGCTCAACACTTTGCAAGCCATTAATTTTGACTTCAGAATCAACTGTTTGTTCGAACTCCAGCCAGTCGCATAGATCGATCAGCTGGAAAATACTTTGTAATTCGTGATAACCATTTTCACGACGGCCGATAATATGCAAAAACAAATTTAACTTGGCAGGAGACGGAACACGAATCATAGTTTTTAAGCTTTTAAATTAACGGTTTTGAATGACCATTGTAATACGATTTTCTTTACCAGATTCAAGCTGTTGTTGTAAAATTAATCGGTTTGGGAGTTGGGCAGTGTCATTGTAGCTGAGTTGAATGTTCCAGCCATCCTCATTGATTTGTGTAATACGCTGCTGTTGGTCTTTTTCGAGCTGAGCTTGTAAGGTTGCAGGTTTCGCTTGTATCCAGTGAATTAAATGTGTGATTGGTGCTTGCCATCCTGTAGCACGTTCCAATAACTCTTCGGGAGTTTCTGCTGTGATCAAACCTGTTTTAGTGCTGTTTAAACTCACTTGACCGGGTTGTCCAGAGATTTGAGTCTTTCCTATACCGAGTATTCCGCTTAACTCAATATCAAACTGATCTTCATTTTGTTCCCATACAAAAAAAGCACTTCCAGATTGCTGAGGACTTTTAACACCAATTTTTCCTTGCAAACTAAATTGATTAGGACTTTCTGCTGCACTTGCCACATGCGGCTTTGTGGCAATACTTTGACATCCAGTTAAAGCGACTGCGCCAATTGAGCTCGATAAAATAAAAATGATTTTGAAAAGTTTAAGCATGAAGAATTAACTCATTTTGAAATTTTGAGGCAACAATAAACTATTTAATTGTTCTAATTGCGGATCATTTGGATGATTTTTTTGCAGTTGTTGTAACACATTGCTAAATTTTTCTAATGCACCTTGCATATACAGTGCTTTCGCAAAACGTATGCCGATATTGATACTTTTGCTGAGATCATAAGCCTTGCCGAGAACTTTACTTGCTTGATCAAAATCATTTTGCAAGAAAGTAATATAACCAAGCGTATCGAGTATTGAGGCTTGTTCAGGAGCGTTTTCAAGTGCTCTTTCTGCATAGCCTCGTGCTTCATCTAAACGCGTATTTTGTAATGCAAGCGTATAGGCATAAGCATTCAAATAGGTCGGACTATTGGGCTCAATTTTTAATAATTTTTTTAACACACTGTCGAGTTGATCACGATCTGTAAAAGGATCGAGCAACAAAACCTCAGAATAAAGAAGTTCAGGGTCGTCTGGAAGGTTTTTTACCGCTTCATTTAAAAGACCCAATGCAGCCTTTTTATTGCCCATTTTTTTTAAAATTTCAGCCTGTGCTTGATATAAAAAGCTGGCTTGTTGCGGGAAGTTTACCCGTTCTTGAGTAAGGAAGCGCAATGCATCATTCAGACGATTTTGCTTGTCATAAATCGCTATTAAATTTTTGCGCGAGAGCATGTATAGGTTGCCATCTACCAAGCGATAGTAGGCTTTTGCAGTCTCATAATGTTGTTTGCGATCTGCATTTAGAGCCAGATAATAATAAGCATCATTTTGATATTGATTAGAATATCGTAGCTCAACGAGATACTGTTCAGCTTGTTCATATTCTTTCAAGTCGATAGACGTTAGGCCTGCAATAAAGAGTGCTTCTTCTGCATCTGGCCATTTTTTAATGATTTTTTTGAGTTTTTCTATAGCTGTAGCGGTTTGATTAATTCTCACCAAGTAACGAACCTCAGCCATATGGACTTCGAGATTGTTCTTATTTTTCCTAGAGCTGACATCAAACCATTTTAAAGTTTCTTCTTCATCACCTAAGGCCATGAGTAAATTGGCTTTAAGAAGAATAAACCCCGTCGCTTTAGGACGTTTTTTAAGGGCCTTATTTAAGGTCTTTAACGCTTGTTCAACTTCATTGTTCTGTGCTTCTAGGCTGGCAATCAAGACTAAAATTGATGGATTGTCTTTTTCTTGACTGTTTTGAAGCGTGGATAATAAGTTTTGACGGTCTTCCGCAGATTCAGGCGAAATACCTTCTAAAATTTGTTCCAAATCTGAATCTGGGTCTAAATTGAGAATATTATCCAATACTTCAGCAGCCAACTCATATTCATGTGATTTGAGTGCGATATGCGCTAAATAAAATTTTGCTGGAACATCTTGAGGTTCCTGAACCACCCAATGTGTGGCAATATCTAGAGCAGCTTGTAAGTTGTTATTATCTAGTGCAATTTGCAGAGCACGTTGTTTAATACTGGTTGAACTATTCTGAATGGCAAGAACGGTATAGTTGTGAAGCGCAGTTGTTGTGTCATTGGACGCAAGGGCAAACTCAGCAACTATAGTCTGTTCTATGACTTTGGTATTTGAATGTACATGATTAATTTCTCCAGATGCTCTAATATGAGCACTGTAAGTCATGCTACCTACAAGCAAGAATGTGGTAGAATACTGTTTAATTGTCGTTCCGTTGATTCGGCTATTTATTTGACGCAAATTTTTATCCAAGTACTGCTTTTTATGACACCTTTATTGCACAATAGCATAAATATAGCGAATTGATGATCTGATATGTCTTTCTTTGCATTGGGTGTCAACCATCAAACCGCCTCCGTTGAACTGCGAGAAAAAGTGGCTTTTAACCCTGAAAGGTTAAGAGATTTATTTGCAGAACAAAGTCACGATCATGCTTTAAATGACATGGTTGTGGTTTCAACGTGTAATCGGACTGAAGTCTATGCCATGGCTGAGAATGCTGAAATGGTACTAGATTGGCTTGCGCAAAAAAACGGTATTGATGTAAAGCAACTTGAGAATCATATCTATCGTTATGAAAATTCAGATGCTGTAACGCATTTGATGCGCGTTGCTTCGGGCCTAGACTCTCTTATGCTGGGTGAACCGCAAATTATGGGTCAGGTAAAGTCTGCACTGAGTTTAGCCAAAGATTCAGAAGTAGTCTCAGCCAATTTAAATCGTATTTTTGAATATGCATTTTATGCTGCTAAACGTGTTCGCTCTGAGACAGCAGTAGGAAGTCATGCAGTTTCAATGGGTTATTCAGTGGCTCAGTTGGCACTACAAGTGTTTAGTCAACCTGAAAAGCTTACGGTAATGGTGGTCGCTGCAGGGGAAATGAATAGCTTGGTTGCGAAACATCTGGCTGAAATGGGTGTTGCTAAAATTATCATTTGTAACCGCGGTATTGAACGTGCACAGCAACTTGCACAAGAAATTTCTCATCGGGTTGAAGTAGAAGTTGTTCCATTTACAGAATTGGCAGAACATTTACATCGTGCAGATGTAGTTTCGAGTTGTACCGGAAGTTTACATCAAGTGATTTCCTATGCAGATGTTAAGACCGCGTTGAAGCAACGTCGCTATAAGCAAATGTTATTGGTTGATTTGGCTGTACCGCGTGATATCGAGCCTAAAGTTGAAACTCTCGATGGCGTATATTTATACGGTGTAGATGACCTGCAAAGTGTCATTGAAGAAAACTTAGCGCAACGTCGTCAAGCCGCAGTTGAAGCTGAGGTGATGGTTAATCAATTAGCAACGCAGTTGATTACCCAAAACAAAGTCAGTCAAGCAGGCAATACCATTCAGCTTTATCGTGAACAAGGTGATAAAGTCCGCCAAAAAGAGCTGGATATCGCATTAGAACGTATTCAAAATGGCGAAGATCCAACGCAAGTGATGCAACAATTTGCGCATCGTTTAACGCAAAAACTCTTACATCCGACATCACTTTTATTGCGTGAAGCAGCGAAAGCTGAAAATCCAGCGTATTTTGAAGATATGAAAGAAAGCCTAGGTGAAATCTTTAAGCAGCTCCGTCAGCCGAAAGCCTAACAACTTAAAATATTGATTAGGTTATTCATTCACCAGCTTTAAACCGATTTTTTTGGTGAGCTCATTCAACTGTTGTCTTAAGAAACGAACCTCACTTAATGAAGAAGGTTTCTTGAGTTTTTGTTTTAAGAATTTTTCTTGTAGTGATAATGAATATTCAGAGGCTAATTTATCGGCCATTTCTGGCGCTTGCGTTAAGGCCTGAATATTGGTGCGCTGCATGATCTCTGCCAGTTCTGAATGAAACGGGCTACACGCGCCTAAAATATAATAGCTTGCAAGTTCTTGGTCATCCGGTAGATCGTCAAAAACAATATTAAAGATGGCCAATATTTTTGCTAATAGCTCATCTTCTGGAATTAAAGCGCGCAAAACTTCAAAGTGTATATATAAAAAAGGATGATGCATCAGCATCGCCACAGCAAAATCTTCATCTTTGGTTCGAATATTAAAAGATAGGGATGCGTCTAAACTGACTTGTGGTTGCCATTTTTTATTGAATCCCAATTTATCTTTAAAGAACTGACGGATCAAATATTTATATGAACCATGTTTGGGCATTAAATCGGTTAATTGATTCAATTCTGCCATCACCTGACTTTTCCCTTCAGGTGTGGTGATTTCGTATTGTTGGCTAAGAAGCGCAAAAATAAAATCTGACAATAATGGCGCTTGTTGCCACAATCGATTGAAAGTTTCGAGTCCTTCTTTGCGTACTAGAGAGTCTGGATCATGCTCTTTGGGCATAATAAAGAATTTGAGCTCTCGACCGTCATTAAGCAGAGGGAGTGCGATATCTAGAGTACGTCGCGCAGCTTTTTGACCCGCAGCATCGCCATCAAAAGCAATCGTGATTTGATTGTTTTGTTTGAATAAGGTGGTGAGATGATCTGCATTACTGGCTGTACCTAAAGTTGCAACCGCACCAGGAATACCTGCTTGTTGTAAGGCGATCACGTCCATATAGCCTTCAACCATGAGCCAGTTTTGAGCTTTGAGTTTACGGCCCTCATACAAACCATAGAGCAGTTGATTCTTGTGAAATACTTCCGAGTCTGGCGAGTTAATATATTTGGGTTTGATCTCGTCATTCAATGCACGACCGCCAAAACCAACTACACGACCTTTGGCATCACGTATGGGGAAGATGACGCGCTCACGAAGTAGATCGAAATCACGGCCACTGTCACTGGTGCGAATTAAACCGAGTAACTTCAAACCTTCAATATCTTGAGGGAAGGCTTTTTCTAAGTGTTGCCAATCTTCAGGTGCATATCCTAACCGCCAATATTGAACAGTATCTGCGCCTAAACCCCGACGTCTAAAATACTGTTGAGCGATTTTACTATGTGGGAGTTGTTTTTCGTAAAAAAGCGCTACATTTTCCAAGAGATCATATAAATTCCCTTCTTGAGGAATGTCTTGATCATACTGATCATTAAAAGCAAAAGCTGAACCATCAAAGGCATCGAAAGCTTCAGTGTTTTGGAAGGCTTCAAATGGATCTGCCTCAAAGGAAGCAGATATATCAGCGTTTATATCTTGTGTTTGTGTATTTTGAACATTAGGTTGAGTTGGCGCAGGAGCAACTTGAGCGACAGGTTTCGTTGACTCACGCTTATAAGAGATTTTTTTTGCGTTGTAATTGTCTTTAGGAAGTTCAATACCTGTTTGACCCGAAAGATCTTTCATTACATCGATAAAATTTCGATGATCAATATCCATCAAAAATCGAATTGCATTCCCGTTGGCTTGGCAACCGAAACAATGAAAATATTGTTTATCACGATAGACATGAAAAGAAGGAGATTTTTCCTGATGAAAAGGACAGCAGCCTGAATATGTTCGCCCCGTCTTTTTTAATTTCACACGTTGACCAATCAGATCGACGATATCGGTACGATCCAAAATTTGATCTATGGTGTGCTGAGGTATAGCCATACTAAAAAGTCAGGTCTAGTAAAGTCGCAGTGGGATGGTGAGTTTAAAGCATTATGCATATGAAATATATCCATACGCAAGTTTTGTCTTAAATTCTGTCGATAAAAAAGGCGGGAATATATCCCACCTGATTTTAATCAAATTCGTTAAAAAAATTATTTACGTTGTGGATCATAGAGGCTTTCATTGGCTGGCGCACTTTCGAGATTTTCGTCTGCATCGCGATTACCCAATAAACCAAAACTTACTCGATTTAATAAAGATGATTCAGGCTTTTGTTGTTCAACTTGAGCCATATCTTTACTTTGTGATTTTGCTTCACGACCTAAAATACCTAAGGTTGCTTTGTTTAACCAGTTACCTTCTTTACGCGCTGCACGTAAATTAACTTCACCATTGCTTTTAACCAAATGAGGATAGTTTAATTTCAGCACTTCAATATATTGTTGAGACGTGGCTTTATCACCCAGCTTATCATAGCCATATGCCATTGTTGCCAAGGCTTCAGGAATCTGCGGAGTTTTCGGATAATGCTCAACCACCCATTGACCGCGTTCTACTGCTGCAAGCCAAGCTTTACGTTTGATGTTATAGCGTGCTGCATTCATTTCGCTTTCAGCCATTTCTTGACCAATATATTGCATGCGCTGAGCAGCATCTACAGCATATCGGCTTGAAGGGAAGCGACGAATGAAATCAACAAAATTTTGATATGCAACTTTTAAGTAACTTACATCACGATGCGATTGTTGCAATGAGGTGTAGCGAATCAAACCGTCATAATTTTGCTCCATATTCGCTACACCACGAACATAATAAGCATAATCCACATTGGGGTGATTTGGATTTAAGCGAATAAAGCGATCAGCTAATGTAATTGCGCCTTCATAATCTTTCTGCTGAAACTTTGTGTAAAGCAAGTCTAGTTGTGCTTGCTGAGTATATTGTCCAGTTGGATAATATGTATCAATTGCAACAAGTGATTGTGCGGCATCGCTATATTGGCCACGATCTAATGCTTTTTGAGCTTTATCAAAATATATTTGTTCGCTTGATTTAGGTCCAGTATCGACTACATCTTTCTTTGGATTACTGCTACAGCCCACAAATGTAGCTGCTAAGCCTAACGATAAAGCAAGCATTGTAACTTTATAACGTGGTAGCGACATAAAAATTCCTCTGTTTATACGGGCAATAGGCTACAATTGCACTATTAAACCACTTTTGTCCGAATGAGCAAATGACTTCAGCACAATCTTCTAATTCTAATTTCCCAGAAAACGACTTCAACTTACTTGAAGAATCTGAGGATGCAGATAATCATACTTCAGCGTCAACTGCAACACGTTTATCGTTGCAATTTCAATTGGATGAGAGCTATTTAGGTCTGCGAATTGATCAAGTTGCTGCCATGGTTTGGAGTGACTTCTCACGCGAAAAATTGAAACAGTGGATGAAAGAAGGTCATCTATTGGTCAATGGAAATGTCGTAAAACCTAAGTATAAATGTGAAGGAAATGAAGCATTAAGCTTAGAAGTTGAGCTAGAAGCACAGACCAGCAGCCAACCTGAAAATATTCCTTTAGATATTGTGTACGAAGATGGTGACATTCTTGTGATCAATAAACCTGTTGGAATGGTTGTGCATCCAGGTGCAGGAAATCCGAACGGTACGTTGGTGAACGCACTTTTATATCATTATCCAAAATCTTCTGAGCTGTCACGTGCAGGCTTGGTGCATCGTATCGATAAAGATACCAGCGGCTTATTGGTGGTTGCTAAAAACTTAGAGGCACAGTTTTCTTTAAGTAAGCAATTAGAGAAGAAATCAGTGTTCCGTGTATATGATCTGATCTGTTACGGCAATATTATTGCAGGTGGGACGATTGATGAACCCATTAAGCGACATCCAGTCGATCGTGTAAAAATGGCTATTTTGCCTGGTGGCCGTGATGCTGTAACGCACTACAATGTCAAAGAGCGTTTCCAAAACTTTACTCGTGTACAAGCTCGCTTGGAAACAGGTCGTACCCATCAGATTCGTATTCACTTTACCTATATTGGATTTCCATTAGTCGGTGATCCTGTTTATGTGAGTCGCGTTAAAGTTCCTGCAGGGGCATCTGAAAAACTAGCCTCTACAATTCGTGCTTTTAAACGTCAGGCACTTCATGCTACTCAATTGGGTCTAATCCATCCTCGTACACAAGAAGAGATGAAGTTTGAGGCGCCGTGGCCAGAAGATTTTGTAGAATTGCTTGAAACCTTAAGAACTGAAAATAAAGCATATTGATGTGAAAAAAAACTGCTCAAATTGAGCAGTTTTTTTTAAATGATTGATTTAGCTTCCACAAGCATCTGTGGTACCTGTAGGAAATGTATTTGTAAACTTCGATTTATCTGTCACCAATTTTAAAGACCTTGTTTTATCCAGATGTGAAGAGGTTACCTCAACTACACCAAAGGATGGTTGAGTATCTAAGACAATACAATTAATTTATAGCTGTTAGGTTTGGATGAAAATAAACCAATTAAAATACGAATTTCGAAAGCTTTGTCAATTCAGATTATGATCATTGTAATAGAATAATTTTTAATGAGAGCAACATGCAATTTGTTCAAGGATTACCACACGGGGTCTATGTCGGCCAAACTCAAATTGAGCATGCGAAGAGTGTAAATTCTAATATCCTAGAGTTGGCAGGTTTTAATTTGGCTTTACATGTCAATGATGATCCAATGCGAGTTCAACAACATCGCATGGCTTTATTGAATGAATTTGCAGAATATGATGTAAATAAGATCACATGGATGACGCAGACCCACAGTACGATTTGTCATACCATCAATGAAGAAATGACATTTACGGCACTGGTAGGGGATGGATTAGTCACACAAACTCAAGGGCATGCCTTGATGATGATGACAGCAGACTGCTTACCTGTTGTTCTTGGTAATGCAGTAGGTACAGAAGTTGCAAATTTGCATGCAGGCTGGCGTGGTTTAGCCAACGGAATCGTTGAAAATACCATTTTAAGCATGCAGTCTAAGCCAAATTGGGCATGGTTAGGTGCTGCCATAAGCCAGCCATGTTTTGAAGTGGGTGGAGAAGTATATGAGGTTTTTTGTGAAAAATACCCAGAACTTATACATGCATTTAAAGACAGTGAAAATCAAGGGAAATATCAAGCGGACTTATATGCGATTGCGCGTTATATTTTAAAAAAACAAGGTGTTGAAGTTATTTGGGGTGGGGGCGAGTGTTCCTATCTCGATAACGAAAAATATTATTCATATCGCCGTAATGCGAAAACTGGGCGCATGGCAACATTCGTATTTATGGCTTAGAAAGTGTTAAACTGTCGCCACGTTTTTATCTAGTTATCTTATGTCTGATCTTAACAAATCTCTTGCTATTGTTTATCACAGTCCTTATGGACACACTGCAAAAGTTGCACAATTCATAGCGCAAGGTGCTCAGAATTTGGGAGTTGCAGTGCATATCATGAATATTGAAGAAATAGACTGGGATGTGCTAGATCAGGTACAGGCAATCGTTTTTGGCTGTCCAACCTATATGGGCAGTGTTAGTGGTCCTTTTAAAATGTTTATGGACTCAAGTTCAAAGCGATGGAAAAATCGTGACTGGCAAGGCAAGTTGTCAGCTGGATTCACCAATTCTGGTGGCTTAAGTGGAGATAAGCTTTCTGTATTACAACAGATTAACCTATTTGCAATGCAACACGGTATGTTGTGGTCAGGCCTGCCTTTAATGCCAACAGGGCACGGTGAAAATGATTTAAATCGTTTATCGAGTAGTTTGGGTTTAATGACACAATCAGATAATGCGCCCGTTGAAATAACCCCGCCAGCAGGTGACTTAAAAACTGCAATTTGGTTTGGTGAGTATTTAGCGGCTTTGTTAAATAAAATGAAATAAGCCAATGGTTAAGCATTGAAATCTTCAATGCTTTTTTTATGAAAAATTTAACTCAAAATCAAAGTAAATAGTTTGTGATTTTTTGTTTAATTTTAATTGTCATTTTTGGAATTGTAGTTTTGTAAATAGGTCATTGAAATCAATAAAAATATAAACTTGTACAGTAATTTTGACTTATGTGTTAACAATTTATCACTTTACAGAAAGGTGAAATTTTCACATATTGAATGTAGTTGCTTATGGATTAAGCAGAAATATAACAATCAAAAGTAAATGATTAAAAATTTGATGGAGAATGGAAATGAGTTTTAACCTTAAGCCTCTTGCGCTTTTGTCACTTATTTTTCCAGTATTTTGTGCCACTAGCATGGCAAATGCTCAAAATATCCAAACAATGCAGTCCCTCAGTGATACTGAGTTGTCTGACATAAATGGTCAGGCATTATTGAGTCTAAGCAATATCGCTCCAAATGATTCCTCTAATAAAATGTCAGGACAAGGAATAGGTTTTTACAAATTAGGCCTAGAAGCGGATCTTGAACTCAATGCCAACATAAAAAAACTACAGTTGGGTTGTGGTGGAGTGAATGGTGCAGGTGGTTGTGATATTGATATTGATAATTTGAGTCTAAGTGGGATTTCAGATACCTCAGAAGGTCGAGCTGGTTCTTCAGCAAAACTAACCAATCCATTTTTAGAGTTTGCAATCAAAAATCCCACCTCAGCATCAACGCGTGAAATGGTCGGAATTAGATTGAGTGCTGAAAGAGCTTTGGGATTACTTACATTAGGTGATGAAAACTCAGCAAAACCTAATGGAATTAATAGTTTAAGCGGTTATCTAAAAATTAATCCAACTACAGGTCTTGGTACTACTGCTGCCCGTAATATGTCGTATGCTGATACGGGCCAAACAATAGATGGTAATGTTAGTACGAGATTTATTATTCCCTTAATTTTAGGTTTTAAATCAGATGATTATAATTTGGGATTACAGTCTACAACAGCAGATATTAGAATAAATGGTCAAACAATTTCAGGGAACAGAATGACCAATGCTTTATTGACGGGTAGTGCTGATATTAATCCGATTAATTTTGCTGGTAATTTAGGTGCCTCATTAAATGCTACTTTTGGATTATTAACACTGCAAAAACAAGTGACAGGAAATATCACTGGTTTGAAAGCAAATGTTAGTGTTGATCAAAGTTTAGGATTAATTCATAAGCTACAAGTCAATAATCCATTTTCTTTATCACTTCAACAACAAAATGTATGGTGGCCAGGTGCTGATGCCACAGCACAACGGGGATGGTGGATGGCATTCGATGATGCAATTGATATTGGTAACGTTACTCCTTCTCAGCAGATAGTTATAACTAATGATGTTCTGAAACAGGTCGTAAACCCTATTAGTACATTCTTAAAAGCTAATCCTGTTAGCTGTTCAGTATTAAATTGTCTTTTTGGTGCGGATTTAGCTGTTGGGAAAGTGAATCTACCGAATACATCAGTGAATTTTCCCTTAAAAGACTTACAGCTAACCAATCAGAGTTTTGCACCAAACTGCTATGGCAATCTCAAATTTTGTTAATACGGGTTTATGAGTTTTGCAATTATTTACAGTAGTAATAAAAAAACCTCCATATGGAGGTTTTTTTATTACTACTTTTCTTGGTTCTATTTTAATTTTCATCATCCAGACTCAAAAATGACATGTATTTCATTTTGTCGGTAAATTATTGACCCAGCCACACTTGTGTTTTATTTTGTAATTTATAACAACTAAAAATTTAAAAATGTTTTTGACTGCAATGTTAAAAACTCAAAAGATCGGGAAGTCTGCTGATGAAAAATAAATGGATGAAGATGTTGATTTGTTTAGCACCTCTTACTTTAAGTATTCAGAGTGTGAAAGCTAGTCAAGTTGATCTAAAGGTAATGTCAGATCAAGAACTCTCGGATACGAATGGTCAGGCATTATTGAGTCTAAGTAATATCGCTCCAAATGATAATGCGAATTTAATGAGTAAATACAGTTCTGGTTCAAATATCGGATTCTATAAGTTGGGTTTAGAAGCGGATCTGGAGTTAAATACAAATATAAAAAATTTACAGTTAGGTTGTGGTGGAGTCAATGGGGCTGGCAAATGCGATATAGATATTAAAAATGTATCTTTAAGTGGCTTGCCTTCGTTTAATGATGCAAATGGTAATCCAGTGTTCAGCGATGGTCGTGCAGCAACGAGTGCTAAATTGACCAACCCTTTTATGGAATTTGCAATTAAAAATCCCAGTTCTGCTTCTACCCGACAAGTAGTCGGTTTAAGGCTAAGTGCAGAACAAATTACTGGATTATTAACTGCTGGATTAGCAAATAATTTAACACCATCTTCAACAGATGGTATTCAAAATTTAAGTGGTTTTATGCGAGTAGCGGCAACAACTGGTGAAGCGACCACACTACCTACAGTATTTGGTAAAGATCAGAATCATCAAATTAGAGGATTGTTGAGTGCAATTGGTATTAACAGAGAATTTACTTCAGAACCAGGTAGCTCAGATACACAAGGTGTAACGATACCTTCATTAACTACGGGTTTTAATATCCCTGAGTTTCAGGTCAGTGGTAATCGCCTAGATAGTGCTACAGTGAGTGGAATTAAAACAAAAATAGATTCAATTAGTTTGTCTGATGGTCCTCTGAATCAATTGAAAGTTAATTTCCCAGCTCTTTTATTTTTCATAGGAAGCCAAGCTAAAATTAAACTAGCGGATGGTTCTGCTGTACGAAACCTAAATATGGATATAACTTTTAACCAAGCATTGAGTATGCTTCATAATATACCATTGACAGGGAATGGCGGTTATTTAAGTTTACAGCAACAATCTATTCTATGGCCAGGTAGTTATATTTCGAGCAGTGATAGTTCTGGCAAAACACTTGATAATATGACACAAAGTGATGTGTCTAAGACAGGTTGGTGGATGTCTTTTGCTGATCCTGTACAACTTGGTTATTTAAAAGCGACTGAAAAAGTAGATATTAAAAACGTAATGCCTCAAGTTGCAACACTAATGACTAATGAACTATTGAAAGAAGAAAATAGGGTTTATGCTCCATTAGGTTCGGCTTTGGGAACACTTTTTGGAATTACAATGACAACACCGAAACCTATTATTGTCGATTTAAATCAAGCAACTTTAGCAAATCCAGCCAAATTAGCTTTATCTAACTTGAAACTTGGAAACCAAGAGGTTAGAGCAAATTGCTACGGTAACTTACAATTTTGTTAGTTTAAATCATAATGTTAAATAATAAAAAACCTCCAGTTGGAGGTTTTTTTATTATTTATGGAAAATACGCGCTTTATCACGCTGCCAGTCACGATCTTTTTCGGTGGCACGCTTATCGTGCAATTGTTTACCTTTAACCAAAGCTATTTCAATTTTGACTAAACGACCTTTCCAATAGCACGCTAAAGGCACACAGGTATAACCTTTCTGATCGATAGAACCTTGCAGCTTTTCAAGTTCACGACGTGAAAGTAAGAGTTTACGAGTACGCGTTGCTTCAGGAACGATATGTGTTGAAGCAGATAAAAGAGGTTGAATTTGGGCACCAAACAAAAAAGCTTCATTATTTCTAAAGGTAATATAGCTTTCTGTAATACTCATACGCCCAGCGCGTAATGATTTAACTTCCCAACCTTGCAGTGAGAGACCTGCTTCGAATTTTTCTTCAATAAAATAATCGTGACGAGCGCGTTTGTTCTGCGCGATAGTGCCACTATTATTTTTTTTTACGACAATGTTTTTCGACATAATACTAAAATTCCAAGATTAGTTATATTTTGCCTCAAACTGAGCTCAAGGTGAAGTGATTTCAATATTAAAGAGGGAGTACGCTAAGAAACAACTTTTTGTTAAACTAACTGCCTAAACAATAAACTTGAGAATAAATGGATGTCTAAAACTCGTGTAATTTATCCAGGGACATTTGATCCGATTACAAATGGTCATATCGACTTGGTGTCACGTGCAGCGAAAATGTTTGATGAGGTTGTGGTTGCAATTGCAATCGGACATCATAAAAACCCTGTATTTAGTTTAGATGAGCGTGTAGCTTTGGCTAAATCCTCATTGAGTCATTTATCTAATGTCGAGTTTGTCGGGTTTGATGGATTGCTGGTGAATTTTTTTCAAGAACAGAAAGCTACAGCGGTACTTCGAGGTCTTCGTGCCGTTTCTGATTTTGAATATGAATTTCAACTCGCAAACATGAACCGTCGTTTAGATTCAAATTTTGAAGCTGTATTTCTGACACCTTCAGAACAATATTCATTTATTTCATCTACATTAGTACGTGAAATTGCTCGATTAAAAGGTGACGTGACACAGTTTGTACCTAAAGCTGTAGTCGAAGCCTTTGAGCGTAAACATCAACAGGGTTGGTAGCGTGTCTTTATATATAACAGATGAATGCATTAATTGTGATGTTTGTGAGCCTGTATGCCCCAATGAGGCCATTTATATGGGTGAGCTCATTTACGAGATTCATCCAGATCTATGTACTGAGTGTATTGGTCATCATGATCAGCCGCAATGCGAACTTTTCTGCCCTGTCGACTGTATACCCAAAGATCCGAATCATGTGGAAACATATGATGAATTGATGGATAAGTACAAAAAACTAATTGCTCAAAAAAGCACGAGCAATTAGTCGCAAAGTTTGTTAAGATGCGCGACTTGAAGTGAGCTAGACGATCGCTGCTGCTAAGGTCTCCGTGACTAAGGCAGGGGAGGAAAGTCCGGGCTTCATAGGGCAGGGTGCCAGGTAACGCCTGGGCGGTGAAAGCCGACGGCAAGTGCAGCAGAGAGTAGACCGCCATTTTTGCAACTTTCTTTCGAGAGAGCCTAGAGAAATGGTAAGGGTGAAAGGGTGCGGTAAGAGCGCACCGCGTGTCTGGTAACAGTTCACGGCAAGGTAAACCCCACCAGAAGCAAGACCAAATAGGAATCCTGAGGCACGGCCCGTGCTGGATTCGGGTAGGTCGCTTGAGCGTACGAGTGATTGTACGCCTAGAGGAATGATCGTTCACGACAGAACCCGGCTTATCGGCTCACTTCATCAAAATTTAAACAAACACGCTCAAAATTACTTGACCAATATCATAATCAAGTAGATAATGCGCCCACAGTTTATGGCTATGTAGCTCAGTTGGTCAGAGCACCGCACTCATAATGCGGGGGTCACAGGTTCAAGTCCCGTCATAGCCACCATTTTTATAGACCTTGCACACTTGCAAGGTCTTTTTTTGTCTGTAGATTTTATCAGAACTTTTTATTCATTTTTTTTAAATAAAATTTTAAAAATAATGATCAATATAAATATGTGAGGAGATTGATTTTCAATATGTCTTTTACTTTAAGTCAAATTTAAAGATTGCTTGAATAAAAGACATAGAAATCATTAAATCATAAAGATTGAAACTATTTGATTTTAATCGAAGGTTTAAAAACCAAGTTTAGTTGATGATTTATCGCCATTAAAGCTGATTAATGCTTTACCTTGATTAAAGCTTAGATCATAAATTACAGATTTAGACATTTTAGCCAAGCCAAACTGATAGCTTGAATTTAATTGAATTTGATTAATTTTATTTTCTTTAAAGAGCTTTGGATGGGCAGACTTTAAAGCCATAATTTGTTGACTGATAAAATCACGATCATTTAATTCTTGATGGGTATCGACATTAAAAATTAAAATGTTATTTTGACTTATCGTTTCCCCAAGACTTAGATAACGATTCTCAATACTTAAACTTTGAATACTGCGAGATAACCCAAGTTTTTCGATATCAACTGAATCAGTTTTGCTGTGTAACCAAATACTATTAATAAGTATGGTGACTAACAGTACAATACTTACAATATAATGTGTCTTCCAAATGGGTGGTTTTGCTACAAAATAATTTTTAGGGTTTTGAACTTGCGTATTGTTGAAAATATCATGTAATGACTGAGATGTTTTTCGATTAAAAATAACCAAATAAAAATTAATGATCAAAATACTAATCAAGAGTGCTTTTAGAATGCTTAAGCCTAAAGATTGCTGTGACAAAGATTGCAGATAGCCAGTGAAACACAGTGGTATAACGAAAATGCAGGATCTTGAAAATGCTCGTAAGAAAGTAATCGGTTGGTTACCCAAATTAGTGACTTGAAGGCTACAGATCATCTTACCAATAGTTTTCCCGTCCAAAATATTACTGTTAAAGATTGAGAAGTAGAATAAACAAATAAAAGTACCGAGAAGATTCAATATGAAGGGTGTGCCAGAAAAATATGTAATGAGATATTTACCCAATACTGTACATGTTGTGCCAAGGATAATTAGATCAATGATAAAAGCAAATATTCTTCTAAAGAGGGGGCGGGTGTTCTTCGAAGTTGAGTTCATTGTCATAAAGTTCACTTATTGTTTAAGGTTGTTCAAAATATAATTAAAATTTATAGAGCTGATTTTTATTTTAACATCGAAAATATGAATCAAAGTCTTTCTGTTCTTTAAATAATTTTTAGATATCAATTTTTAATATTTTGATTGCTATCGGTTGATTATTTATTCATATTTTATAGGAAGGATATTAGGTTCTAGCCGTGGAAAATTTCATGAAATCTATTTAATAGAACGCCAATATCAATAAAATTATAAATATGTATGTATTTTATTCGTTTGCATGTGATTTGCTTAAACTATGAACATTGAGGTTTTGAATTGCTTGACGTGAGTTATAGAAATTTAGATAATGCGCCCACAGTTTATGGCTATGTAGCTCAGTTGGTTAGAGCACCGCAC
>JAHLFF010000182.1 GCA_018883945.1 Candidatus Acinetobacter avistercoris | reverse complement strand
ATACACCAATCACGGCATTGAGTTCATCCACATCACCGAGCGCATCAATACGTAAATCGTCTTTGGCAACGCGTGAGCCATCACCAAGCCCTGTGGTACCTGAATCGCCTGTGCGGGTGTAAATTTTACTTAAACGGTGACCCATGAGAGTTCCTTAAATTATTGGATGCTGTAAATAAAAAGAATCATGCCATAGGCATGACATGATTCTCAAAAGTATTTCTAAAAAGGCTGAACTTAGTATTTAAAGGTCACGCCGGCAGAGGCAAAACGACCGCCATTAATGTACCAATCTTCTGGTGAGTTGTCCCAAGAGCTTGCAGCTTTATAGACTTCTCGATATTGCACATCGCCAATGTTCTGAATATTAGTAAAGATTTTAACCGTTGGGTTAATATTCCAATAAGCATTGAAATCGACGGTTGCATAACCTGGAACTTTTACACTATTTGCGCTATTGCTAGCATTGGCATGTGAACGAGCTATTACCGAAGTACTAAGTCCATAGACAGCATTTTCTAGTCCTGCAGTGAAGGTAAGCGTCTGTTTTGGGCGATAGGCAATTTCTAAACCTGTTGCTTTATTTTCACTTTCAACATAAGCATATTCTGTCGCGAGGAATAAATCGTCTTGTTTCCATTTAAGACCTGCCTCACCGCCTGTAAAATTGGCTTCCCCAACATTTTGATTCATGCTGTCGCTATAGACGATTAAGTTATCCACATTGGTGCGATAAACAGAAAAACTAGTTGCTAGATTATCCGTAATAGCATAATCAAAACCGAGTTCATAAGAGATGCTTTCTTCAGGTTCTAAATTCTCATTACCGCCCCATTGAGAATAGAGTTCATTCAGGGTTGGAGCACGGAATGCACTGCCAATATTGGCATAAACGCTTGCATTAGGCAGGAAATGATAGCGAATAGCACCTTGACCTACTGTGTGGCTTCCAAAAAGCTCATGGTCTTCTACACGCAGACCAACTTGGGTGTCAAACAGTTCATTTTTAAATTGGTGTTGTAGATAATAACCTGTGCTATTAACGCTTTGATCTTGGTTTTTGATCGAACTTGTTTTGTAGTTGGCGTCATTATAAGTTGCACCAACTAAAATGTTTTGATTTGGTGTGAATTTCCATTTTAGGTTTAAATCACTTTGGTTGTTTTCAGTGTTGTACTGTGTGAAATATGATGGAACATCTTGCTTGTCTTGAACGTTTGCAAAATGAGCGCCTAAAATTAAATTTTGCAGAATATTGTAATCAACTTTTGCATTAATGACACGATTTACAAAATTACGAGGAGCTGTGTTGGTAATGTAATCATTACTGAAAATACTGGTTCCTTTATTTTCACTAATCGAAGCAGAGGCATCAATCTGATTTTCCTGGAAATAGCCTATTTTAGCATTGTAGCCTTTTTGATCGTAGCTGGCATTGTCGCTTTTATCTTGGCTTTCAAAAATGCGAGTTCCATCACTTTCTAAGCGTTGTCCACCTACTTGAGCGTAGAATCCTTGATCTGTGACTAAATCTGCTTTTAGAATGGTTTTATAAGTATTGTTTTCACCATAGATGCCAGTTAATTCTGCACCAGACTTCACAGGTTTTTTTGAAATAAGTTGAACTACACCACCAATTGCATCACTACCATATTGAACGGAAGCTGGGCCTTTCAAAATTTCAATTTGTTGAACATCCGAAGTATCTAAATATGCAGGATAAAGTGGACCAAGCTCATTTTGGCTATTTAAGCGAGCACCATCTTTTAATACTAGGGTATGTACGGCTTTAGTTCCACGTAGTCCAATTTCTGAAATTTGCCCCATCCCCCCGCTTTGTTTCACATAAACAGAAGGGTCTTGTTGGATTAAGTCAGATAAATTGAGAGCAGGATTCTTTTTTATCGCATTTTGATCAATCACAGAAATCCGCGCAGGCACATTGCCAATTTTTTCTTCAGAACGTGTCGCGGTAACGACTAAAGTGTCTAAAGATGCATTTACAACATTAGAACTGTCTTGTGCAGATACAGACGTAGAGAAACCCATTGCAAGCGCAATTGCGCCCACTAAAGCAGTAGGCTGAAAAAGAGTAGACATGACTTTGCTCCGTACATTCACCCCACGTGAATGATTGAGTTAAGGGCACAACAAGCAGGTCTCCGGACTTCAATGTGCCAAGCATCTTTTAATCAATGATTGTTTGGCTGTATATCCACCTTCCCATATTGTTCATACAGTGGTGTAAATCATTCGATTTAAATTGATATACGTTTCATGGTTACCGTTGCGGGGGCAGTGTTGGATTTTCACCAACTTCCCTAAAGCTCAAAGCTAGGACTCGTTGCATTTGCGCGAAGTATAAAGTCTGTTCGGCATTTAAACAACGGAAATGCAGAATAATCCGCTTGAACTGCACCCAACCCCTTAAAATTGCATTACAATGATTTGCCCCAATATCTGATCAAAATGTGATGGATGAATACAAAGAACCATCCTCTATTTTAGATTGGAAAAATGAAGACAGAATTAGAGTCCAAAAAGATGCGTACCCGTACCAAAATTTGCGGAATCACGCGAATTCAAGATATAAACAGTGTGGTGCATGCGGGTGCAGATGCGATTGGCTTGGTGTTTTATCCACTGAGTCCTCGTAATGTCAGCATTGCTGAAGCAGAAAACCTTGTGCAACACATACCCGCTTATGTGCAAGTGGTTGGCTTGTTTGTAAATGCCAGTGCAGACGACATAGCCGCAGTACTAAAACAAGTGCCTTTAGACATTCTGCAATTTCATGGTGATGAAACACCTTTACAATGTCAGCAGATTGCACAGCAAGTTGGACGCAGATGGTACAAAGCCATACAGGTCAAACCCGATTTAAATGTGTTGGATGCGATAAAAAGCTATCAACAAGCAGGTGCAAGCGCAGTATTATTAGACGCGTGGCATCCTGAGCTGAAAGGTGGAACAGGACACGGTTTTGACTGGTCAAAATTCCCCAAACTCGATATTCCTTTAATATTGGCGGGTGGTTTAAACCCTGCCAATATTGAAG
>JAHLFF010000024.1 GCA_018883945.1 Candidatus Acinetobacter avistercoris | reverse complement strand
TAAATTTTGGTAGGTATAAGCAGACTCGAACTGCTGACCTCTACGATGTCAACGTAGACTCTTTTTAATAAAAACAATGACTTATATTAATATGGGACAATATTGGGACAAGCGTGACTTTATCCACAGGTCTTAGAATCCCTATGTAAGTCTATTTTACCACCTATTCCCAAATAGCAAAGCGAAAGTTAAAGTAACTATATATCTAGTTTTTCAGCAGGTAAGTAGATGTGCTCAAACTACGAATTTCCATCAAAGAAAAGACTATCCCTTTTAGATATACATGAATCACAACTCAATCTAGATTTTAAGCAACACGTATACCCATTGTATGACGCACCTATAATGATGAACGGTGCGGATCAGTTTGAGTTAGATGTAGGGAAATTTGGTTTGCTCCCACACTGGTCAAAAGAATTAAAGTTTGGTCGGCATACTTATAATGCCCGGACAGAAACTGTAGCAGAGAAACCATCTTTTAGAAGTGCATGGAAAAATGATAAATTCTGTTTAGTGCCAGTTCAAGAATTCTATGAGCCCAAATATATTGATGGAAAGCCACAGTGGTATGGGATATCACGTGAAGATGAACAACCTTTTACTGTTGCAGCTATTTATGATGACACTGTTATAGATGGCCAAAATATTAGATCTTTCAGCATGCTTACGATTAACGCTGAACACCACCCTTTCATGAATCAATTTCATGGTCCCGATGATGAAAAAAGATCAATCATTGTGGTACCCGAAAAATACAGAAAAGATTGGTTAACAATTTCTCATGTTGATGCACATGAACTATTTTTTGAAATGGATGATGAATACAAAGCAGCTTTTCATGACCGCTCGTCGGTTAATAAAATTCAAAAGTCTTTGTTCTAAAGGCTTGGCTTTTATCATCGAAAATTACGAATAGCATTTAAATTGACTGACTATTAGAATCCTGATTGTGTTACACAATCAAGGGGGATTTTATGGAAGTCAAGAATACATATGGCGGTAAACGCGAGGGCGCAGGTCGTAAAGCAATTTACGATGAACCGACTACTGTTATGCGCGTGCCTAAATCTAAAGTCATAGATATAAAAGATTTTTTGAAGTCTGATGATAGAACATCTGATGTTTCAGATTTTAAACTCGTTGATCCTGTCACAAAAGCATCTATTCCACTTGCAACGGAACGAGTCAAAGCAGGCTTCCCCTCACCCGCCCAAGACTATATTGATAAAAATATCGACTTAAATGAGTTTCTTATCACTAATCACAATTCAACTTTCATGGTGCGTGTGGATTCACTATCAATGTTAAACGCGGGCTTGGATGTCGGTGACTATCTAGTTGTTGATCGCAGCTTAGAACCTCAGCATCGGGATATTGTTATTGCCTGTATTGATAATGATTATTTTACTGTTAAGCGTTTAATTAATGATGTATTGGGCAGTTGGTTAAAAGCAGAAAATGAAGGTTATGAAGACATTCACCCTGCCGAAGGCCAACAATTTGAAATTTGGGGTGTGGTCACAAATGTGATCAAAAAATTCAGATGAAATCAAAAAATGAGATTTACGCGCTTATCGATGTGAATAATTGTTATGTGAGTTGCGAACGATTATTCAATCCTAGTCTCATTAATAAGCCAGTAATAGTACTATCCAATAATGACGGCTGTGCTGTCGCTCGTTCACAAGAAGCTAAAGACCTCGGTATAAAAATGGGTGTTCCGCTTTTTCAAATTAAAGATATTGTTGAAAAACACAACGTTCAAGTTTTATCGAGCAATTACACTCTTTATGCTGAAATGTCGAATCGCTTCCATTCTATTCTTGCTGAATATGTAGGACCTGACGAACAAGAAATTTATTCTATTGATGAGTGCTTTTTAAAATTAACTGCTTATTCTGAAAACTATGACTTAGATGCTCTGGGTCAAGAGATGCGTGCACGTATTTTGAAATGGATTGGATTACCGGTATGTGTTGGAATTGGACGAACCAAGACTGAGGCAAAAATCAGCAATCACATGGCAAAAAAAGGTAAACGCTTTAATAGTGTTTGCAATTTAGTTGCGATGGATCCAAAGCATCGTGAATATTTCTGGACTTTAATTGATGTATCTGAGGTATGGGGTGTTGGCAGGAAGCATTCAAAACGCTTAAAAGAAATGGGTGTAGATACTGTTTCGGACTTATCAAAGTGCAATCCACACGCTATAGGGAAAATGTTCTCATCGGTCATGCAAAGAACCGTTATGGAGCTCCAAGGCATTTCATGTATTGAGCTAGAAAATGCTCCCCCTCCAAAAAAACAAATTGTGGCTAGTCGATCATTTGGTGAAAAAATTACAGATATTTCAGATATGCGAGAAGCAATCTGTAAATACATTCAAGATGCAGTTAAGCGATTAAGACAGGATAGGTCGCTTTGTGGAACTATAATTGTATTTGTACAGTCAAACCCTTTCGATAAAGAAGTTCCGTATTACAGTAAATCCACTTCTTACGATTTGCCCGATCCAACCGATAGTGTGACATTGCTTGCAAGATATTCACTTAAATTATTAGAACAAGTTTATAAGCCGGGTATTCAGTTCAAGAAATGCGGGGTGATGCTTTCTGATCTTATAGACAAAGATAAATACATTCCTGAGCTTTTTGCTGATGTTGAGCAAATTGAAATAAACGAAAATCTTATGCAAACTTATGAGCACATTCAGAAAAGGTTTGGTAAAACAAAAATATCGGTTGGACCGTGTTATTTACCCAACCGTAAGTGGACTGGCAAGAGAGCAAGTGCGAGTAGGAATTATTTTAGTGTAGATGGGATGTTGACTATAAGTAATTAATCACCTATCGCATTTAATTTTAAATTTAATATAAGCAAATCACTTCAATTTGATCAAATATTATGCGTATAACTAAATATTTCCTGTAAAAAGCCCAATCAATCTCGACTGGGCCTTTACAAAAACAGTTAAACATATGATTTATATTAAAATAAATTGAGGATTTCGCATAAGGTGTATTATGTTGATTGTAGAGAAACTTCACTGATACTTCGAATACTAATCATAATATTAAAAAGGTAATTAAATGTTAGAATTGTTACGGTTTTACCCTGAGGACGATCATACTGCGGGTATATTGCTAGCTGGAGAATATGAACTATTCAATTTAAGTCTAGTAGATTGGTCTAAAGAAGATTATATCGATCAGTGGAAGCATGCAGCAAAACACTCATTAATAAATAGAAGAAGTTCATGTTTTATAAAAAATTATGAAAATGCTTATCATCACGTAAAGATGATTGGAATATATACAATTATTCCTGAAGAAGTTGCCAATCCTCGGAAATACTTTGTATCTGAAGAAGAGGCCAGTGACTTTTTTATTACAGAGAAGTTCCTCTTTATTACTGAGAATGAAAAGACATTTACCTCTAATGATTCTTTTGATGAAATTGAAAAATCTTTAGAAAACCCTTTTCCCATCTTTTATTTCAACAAGAGCAGAGTAGATAAATTTTATTTATACCTATCAGATAGAATAGAAGGAATTTCAAATTGGAGAATAACAAAAGAGGATTTAGAAAGTGTTTTAGATCTCTAAAATTTTCTCCTATTTAACATAATGGACGTTATGCGAATAAGCCCTCACTTAGAGGGCTTATTAATTTCTATAAACGCATCAACCTGAGCCGAGCACTGGTTGTATTTCGCAACGGTATCAATAGACCAGAGCATCACAGCCTTACCTTGCGTTGATTCTAATTTTTGGAGTTTGTCCACGGGCTGTAATAGATTACTCGGAACCGTTGGTGATAAGTGAGTTAAGTTGCTGCAACCCATCGTCGTCAAAACAATGATTGAGATAAACAGGGCGATCAATGATCTTTTGCACTTCACGTGTAACCGTTTCGACTCGCACTTTTTGCTTTGATTTTTCAGCTTCATAATCTGAGCTCACTTTGTTGATTTCGTTTTGTTTAACGAGTAATGCCTTTTGATGGTCCTGCTCGAGCTTTAAAATCTTGGCTGAGCATTTAGATTCGGCACCTTTTAGTTCACCGGCTAAATGATTGGTGTATGCAATTTGCCCCAGCCATAAAAGGAAAAGACCGCAATTGCGATCCAGTGTTTATATTTCCAGATGAGTATTGGCATTAATTCACTCCTATACATTTTGAGTGACGCTCAACTTGTCGAGTCCATACGCCATAGCATCCATTTTTACGAATACTGCAGTCACGCTTAGCAACGTATTTCCATTTCAGCAAAGAGTCACATGCTTTGACGTACTGCCCTGCTTTGAGATTTCGAAGCATGGATGAACTTGTCCAAGCGCTTGTACCGAATTGGTATGCAAAGTCGAAATATAGGTCATATTCAGTTTGTGATAGCTTCACGCCCTGTAAGGAATTATTGAAGCGAATTGCATCTTTATTCATATGTGCTTTGAGATATTCATATCCCTGCTTTCGCGTAATCGCAGGATCTGACATTTTGACGCGAACACCGTTTGAATAAACTGTTGTGCCATGACCAATTGTAGGAACGTCACCCGGTACAGGAATTACAGGTCGAGGTGTGAATCCCTCTTTAATTGCAGTCGCTTGTACTTGTGTTTCACTTGGCCCATAAATAAGAAAACCGCCTGTTAAGGCGGTTGCTATGGCTACTGCATATTTAGTCTTGTTCTGCATTTTTAGGACCTCTCAAACTCATTTCAAACTCATGTAGCTCTTGCTCTCGTTGATCTTTACGTCTTTGAAATTGTTTGTTAGTGCGGTAATTGGCATAGCTGATACATAGACCCGCTAAACCAATTAGAACGCCAACCAAAAAACCCCAATCCCAAGTGGCGAACCATGAGAATAGAGTGAGTGCAGCGCCTGATGATGTAGCAGCTGGACCCGATGCATCGATAACTTGTGTTGCATGGTTTGACATGCTACCTCCATAATTTTGGTAATAAAAAAACACCCCGAAAGGTGCTATGAATCAATTTATTTTAAAGCTCAGAAACATCAATAATGATAAAAAAATACTGCCCTGTCTCCACAACTCCACCTGGGAAATTACGAGATACAGGAATACTAGTTATGCCAAATTGTAAGCGAACTCTAACGTCATTTTGATTTAGGCTAAAGTAAGACAACCCATAAGCCTCATCTGTTTCATATTCACTACCATTCCACATCGCACCATAGTATTCAGCGTAGACTTCAACGCTTAAGGGTATGATAGCTTTACTTCCTGAGAGCTGACTAATAACAGGCTCTCCATAAGGATTTGTGAAGGGATTGGAAGGTACTGGTAAGCCCTGCCCTGTGAGTGTAGATAAAACTCTCATGTACCGTTCAGCAGAATTAAAGGTTATTTTACCCTCAGAATTAAAGACCTCAATACCGAAATTCACCCGCTGTGGAGATGTTTTTAAATCAAATATATATGCAGTAGAAGCTACCTCACTATATAAATACAAGCCCCTGTTTGTAGGGGTAGAGGGATCAGGATAACCTATACTGAATATTCGAGTACTGAAGTAAGCTCGTGTATACGTATTAGCAACTTTAGGGCTAAAGGCCACTAATACGTTGGGAGAATAAATCTCCCCTACAGGAGTGTAGTAAAGATTATAGGCAACTAGATCTACTTTTTTAATGAAGCACCAATGTTGATACTGTGACGATATAACTAAGTCACCCTTTGAGTTATAGGCTTCAAAACTCATGCGTAACCATCTCCATATGCAATACGAGTACCTACCCCGTAACCAGTCCAATAAATCACACCATCTCTACAATAGATAGTTGCCATAGTTGGTCCCGAAGAAGTTAAGGAAACTGTCTGAATAGGGGATCTTGGAACACTATATGCAAACAATGATTTGATAGGTTGTCCGTCTAAACTTGCTGAAGGTCTATAACTACCAGTTACTGTAGTTGTAGTAAATTCACCCATAAATTTAGCAGTTCCTACGTTAGAAGCATCAAAAATTAAATTCGATGCTGCGTCATAAACTTGAATACCTTGATTCACTAGATCACCATAATCCTAAACGAACACGCATAACGTTATTATCATCAAATACCGTAATGAGACTTCCAGTCATAACCACACGAGCACCACTGGTGTTATTGGGGTTTTTGTATGTGGTTAACACTCCCAAATTGGCACTTAATGCACTTAAGCTATTAATACTCGCGGTGTCAATCTGAGCTAATTTAATAGATGCATAGTCAAGAAAGCCTGACTTCATATAAGCACCAACAGGAAACACCGTACCTGTGACTGGGTCAGTAAATGGAGTTGTGCGAAATATAAATGGGTAATAACCCTCACTTCCGCCACTGCCGATCGCCAGAGAATCAACATTAAAAATATAACTCCCTTCAACTCCGTCATTTGCACCGCCCCAACCGATAACCTTTCCATTCACATCAATTTTTGTGAATTTCTGAGCATAAAGACCATCAACTGATGTAGACACGTCTTGAATGGATGCTGTGTTTCCATTGACAGTTGTTTGAATATCTCCGACTTGAGTTGCTGTAGCTCCTTGTTGTGTAGTCAATGTGTTGACTTGGTTTTGTACTGTAGCGATGTTTTGAGTCGCAGTATTTGCTTTGCCAAGTGCTTCATTTGCAGTCGCTTGGGCTGCATCAGATAAAATTTTAGATGCTGCCTGAGCTGCATCAGCTTTGTTTTTAGCATCTAGCGCAGCTGCTAATTTTGCTGCTGATTCTGCAGCATTGGCTTTAGCTGTAGCATCGTCTGAGGCTGCTGCAATAGCTGCCAATCTTTCAGCTTCGGCTTGTGCTTCCGCGTATGCTTTTGCTGCGGCTTCTGCTGCTGCAGATTTAGATTGCGCATCTAAAATAGCTTGATCAGCGGTTGATTGGGCCGTAGACGTTGCAGATTGAACCGTATCCACACGATTCGCCAGTGCTGAGTCAGTATTAGCCAATACATCAAGTTCACTCTGAATTGTTGCAATACTTTGTTGTAGATCATCACCAACTTGAGCTTGTAAAGTGTCAATTCTTAAAGCTAATGCCGAATCTGAATCCACACGAGATTGCTCTTCAGTGCGAATCAATGCTTTATTTTCATCAACCTGAGCTTGGACAATAACAATTTGACTTGCTAATGCTTCATCCTCACTTGCACGAGTAGTAGCCTCAGTCTGAATTAAGGCCTTAGCCTCATCAATTTGCGCAACCGTTGTATCAATACGCTGACTCAAAGCCATATCATTTTCAATCATTGCTGATTGTAGTGACCATGTACCCGCAAAGCCTTCTGTTGAGCCGATTAGATCATCAGTCGATCCTATTAACTTAGGATTAACTTGTGCATATACACCGTCAATCTTGGTGGTATTGGCACTAATTTTCCCGTCGTGCTCAGCTACTTTGGAATTGGTTTCTGACAAAGCTCCTGTACTGGCTTTACCCCCTAACTCAAGCGTAATAGCATCGATTTTAGTCGCATTGGCACTTGATGCCGTTGCAGCAACATTCGCAGTAGATAGAGCCGTTGCAGACGTTTGATTTGCTGTGTCTGCTGTATCTGATGCTTGATTAGCAATCGCACTCGCCTGACTGGCTAAGCTTGCCGCTGATCCAGCTTGAGTCGTTGCAGTTTCCGCTTTGGTCAGTGCGGTTGCCGCATTAGTTTTTGCGGTACTTGCATTGCCTTCAGCAACTGTTACCCTGCTATCTAAAGCTTGAACTGCCGATGTATTTGCAGATGTTTCTGTCACTGCTGTATTCACTTGTTGCTGAACATTAGCAAGGGACTGGTCATTACTACTCTTGTAGTTATTCAAGGCATTTAAATTGGCGGTGTCACCACTTTGACGATCTGAAATCTCTTGGGTTAAGCCGTCATCAAGATTCTGAACTGCACTAATGCGCTCCTGTCTCTCAATTGAAAATGCATCATTCAGTTGATCAACATTGGTTTGTACCGCTGTAATGTTGTCAATCAAATTCCCGATATCACCATCCAAACCCTCAATCGTATCGATTTTATTAATCTTGGTTTGTAAGTCTTGGTGCAACTGACTTTCAGTAATTTTACCTGACAAAATATCAAGCACAGCGGATGCATCAGCCGACGTTGTCGCACTGACACGTGCAGACCAAGGACCAACATTACCAATTCGATCTATCAAACGACCACGGAAATAGCGCGTTAAATTCGGCTGCATGCCCTGAATTTCATGCACAGTTGTTGGGTATGCAAATAATCCGAGCTGTGCAGCATTAGCGCCATTTGCCGTGCTTGAGATTTCAATTTCAGTATAAGCTGTATCGAGCGCACCAATAGCAGGGAAATTCCAATTCAACTTAAAGCCGAATAAAATTCCAGTTGCAACAATATTTGCTAAAGCGGGCGGCAATCCTTGTTTTCCAGTTAAGGTTGTTAAAACTGAATAGGTAGGCAGTGAGGCGATATCAAATGCAGAAACTGCAGTCACACGCGCTTCATAGTTGCCAGAATAAATACCCTGAACCTCTACTGAATTAGAACCAGTAATCGGCAATTTAATCCATGAGCCATCATCTTTACGCCACTCAACCTGGTACTTGGTTGCGCCTTGCGCTTGATCCCAAGATATAAGCATAGTTGCTACAGATAGACCCTGCTGTACCATGTTTTCAGTAGAAATGACCACATTGACCACGGGCGCTTGGATTGTCGGATTAATAATAGAAATCGGGCGTTCATCAATAAAAGCACCGAAATCAATGGCATCATATTTTGCCGACTCGTACTGCCAAGCGTTAATTGAAAACTGATGTTTATCATCTTGAGTAATACTCATGACGCGAAACTTCATCGTTTTTAAATCTTGCGCATCGACAACCCATACGTTTTGCGCTGCAACTGAATCAAACGCAACCGTCACGGTAATGTTACGACCACTGACTGATGAAACAATTCGTGCCTGTGCTTTGCCATCTTCACCATTCACCACAAGACGATCACCAGCGCGACATACCACATCATCCCGATCAATCGTAATCGTACGCAAATTTGCTGAAACTTTTGAGATACGACCGCCATTGGCGCGACCTGCAAAAAGCTCATCTGCAATTTCAATCACTTTACCTGGTTGTGGAATATAACCATCTAAGCCCACTTTAAAAGACACTGAACGTGTTTCTAGTTGCTCAGACTTTAAAGCCCAAAGACCTGCGCGCTGTGCCTGACCTTCTGATGTGCATCCCCATGCATCAATCTCAACGATACGAACACCAAGTGGACCCGCGATAGCTTTTTCATCACGAACATAGACATGCTCAGTTTTGTAGCGATTAACTGGATTATCCCAAGCCACTTTTGCAACTGTATGACGATCCTTTGCTCGCGTTCCTGCATACTCAAGACCCGCCACCCCTCCAATAATATTGGCAGAGGTGTAAGTAAAATAAGTGTCTTGTGGGATATCAGCATCACAAACAATGGAATTGCCGTCCCAAAAGCTGATTGCACGAAATACACCTGCTAATTTAGTTAAAATTGAATAGGCATCTTCTGTACTTTGCAAATACACATTACAAGTAAAGCGAGGTTCTTCACCGCCTTTACCATCGGATACCTTTTGATCACAGTATTGTGCCAGACGATACAAAGACCATTTGTCTAGCATTGCAGATGTTAATCGATCACCCAGTGCATAGCGTTTTGCAGTGCAGATATCATAGTAAATCCATGCTGGGTTATTGGTGTAAGCACGTTTAAATGTACCATCCCACATCCCTGCATAAGTACGCGAAATTGGATCATAATTTGACGGTACTTTTAATTTAATTCCTTTTAAATCGACTGCCACTTTTGCGACATTTGAAAAGGTTTCTGCATCGTATTGCAGACCCAGCAAAGCTGTATTTGGATAACTAAGTTTGAGGTCAATAACTTCAGTTAAAGCCTCGACATACATTTTGTCACTGATATATTCAGACGTACTGTTCGGTGTAAGGCGACGTGCTCGAATCGTCCAGCCTGAATCTGATTTTGGTAAATCAATACGGTGTGAGCGCTCATAATTGGTCGAGGTCTTATCTGAAATGCGTGTATTTAAGACTTCGGTCCATGTGCCACCACTGGTCTGCAAATCAATTGCGTACTGAATGGTGTAGCCGTTTACGTCACCATTTTCAGCATTGGTTTCACGTAAAGCGCCCCACTTAAAACGAATATTGACTGCATCTAAATCGGTATTAGAAATTGCACGAACCCAAGGTGTATCTGATTTCAACTCAACACCAATGCCAACCTCAGATGAAATATCAGGGAAGCCTTCGATATAGGTCTGATCGTTTGTGCCGTGACGAAAGTCAGATGTAATGTTGGAAAAATTGCTGCCACCATCTAGATTTTGAAGTGGTGTATCTTCTAAATATACAGACTGCAAGCCATTAGCTAAGCCTTCAACTTCACCTTCCGATAGCCCATACAAAATTTTAATGTAGGTTTTAGACTGCGCTGAATCGGGTGCAATTACTGGCTGTCTTGCTTTACTCTCACCTGCTTTAGCGCCTTTAATTACTGCGTTCATACTTATCCTTAGACAATAAAAAAGGCGCTCTATGCGCCTGTATATTTAGTTTGCTTGTATGAGGTCTTCAGGGTATTGTCCTGCACTTGCGATAAAGCCACCGACTTCACGTTGACCATATAAAACAGGTACAGGATTACCTTGTGCTATTGTTGTCACTGCACCGCCAAAGCCTTTGTTGGCTTTATTGCCGTCTTGGTTTTGATCTTGAGTAGTGTCCACTTTTGGCATAAGCATTTGAGCAATTCCGCCAACCAACATACCAGCACCTGCGCCGATCAGCGCCATACCAAGCGGACTACCACCGCCTAGTGTGGCAGCTGTTATAACAATACCCGCCACCACCATTACAGCACCTAAAATCGCCTGAAATGCTCCACCTGCACCTATCACGCGCGGCACTATCTTGATGACTTTTGCACTAGTACTCATACCAAGTTCTGATTCACCGATATTTTGTTTATCTTGAAATACAGCAAACTCTAAACCTCGCTCATGAGCATGCAGCATAAAGTATTCAAAGCCTGGTACTTGAACAGATAAAGCGCGCATGGCTTCACTTGTGCTTTCAACATCGAGTTGAAACTCTTTGCCGAATTTTTTGGCTAAAATGCCGTATAACTTAATTGTTTTGAGCACGGGCAATCTCCTTATCAATCCTTAGAAGCTCTTTTTCAAGTAGCTTTTGGATTTTAGGCATGGCTGCAATTATGGTTTTCTTTAATCCTTCCAAGGCTTCTAATTTATTCTCACCCAAGTATGCACATTCTATAGGTGCACACCACTCTAGCTGACCACACTGAGGAATGATTTCAATTTTGATTTTTGCACCAATTGCTGATCGTCCTCTTTTTTCAATTTTCAACATATCGAACCACCTTTACAACTCGTTCTTGCCACTGTGGACCAAAGATTTCACGTACCGATTTGCGACCATACGGATGATGTAAAATCAAAGCTGATCCAATACATGACTCGGTCTTTTCAGATTTCAATTCTGCATTATCACCCAGCCAAATGACTGCATGATTGACATGCTCGGTACGACCAACCCGGCATAACAGCACGTCACCATATTGAGGTTCATCGACTTCAATAAATCCCGCCTGACCAAAACCATCAAGATAAAGCGATTTATTTTCTTTTGATTCCCACCATTGATCTTGGCGCTCAAAATCAATCAGCTTAATGCCAAGCTCACGCTCATAAAAGTCACGAACAATTGAATAGCAATCTTGCCAACCATGGTGATAGTTACGGCCAACAAGTGGCGCGCTATATCCGCATGGCTCATACACCTGAAATTCAATATCAGGATAGGCACAAATCACCCAAGGTTTTTCATGCAACTCAATCTGGATTAAATCAAGTTCAGATGCTTGTGCTGAAGCGTTCGGATGTGAATGCACGTAGGCTTGGATCTCACCTAAATCTTCCGCTTTGGCTAGATCTTCATGATGGATTTCAAACTGATCTTTATTGTCTGAAATGTTGAGGCATGGAGTGTATTCTTTATTCACAATCACACCGCAACATTCTTCTGGATAAACCTCAGATGCATGTGCCTGAATCGCTTTTTTAAGTTTTGCGGTTAGTTTCATATATCACCTAAAATAATGAGCTTGCAGGGAAAGCACCAATGCGCAAAACGTTGCCTTTACCAAAATGACATTCACAACCACTCGTTCTCTTTGAGCAATCGTCAAGCGCAGGGTTGTCCGTAGGTTCATTTGTATTGGTAAACATTGCGGTGCCTGTATAACCACATTGTTCGCTGCGATATTCCCATGCACAATAATTAGATATCTGCCGAACGGGGATCTTTAGACCTTCAAAATCAATCGGATTTGACAGCTCAAATGTCACCGCTTGAGCATTTTCAGAAGTCTTTTGCTCGATGTACCAAAGTTGCTCTTTTGCTTCGTTTGATGCTGTCGGATTACCAGTGCCAAAGTTTTCAGCATCAAGGTACTTGGCAAGCGTGGTAATAACTTTGAGTTTTGCGCCTGCGAAGTCACCAAGCTGTAAACAAAGAGCAGAAACTGCGTTTTGAATGCCGCCGATATTGTTCGCCATGCTTAAAGTGGGCGCTGAAGCTTTGCCATCTGAGCGCATTTCTAAGCCCGATACTTCTAAAGCCATCGGCTCGAAAGTCTGACCCTGCCAGATGATATTTCGATGCCATGCTTTTTTATCACCGGAATCAAAAGCTTTACCAATCGAGCCTATGTCAGCGCCGATTAATTCACTTGAGCCGATGGAAGTATAAATGCGCTCCCAATCTTCATAAGAAATATGACCATGAAAACGAAGAACGCCCGCGCCTAAAGCGCGAGCATCCAGTTCAAACAACGTAATCAGACCATCAACATACAGCTTTTGCAGATCGCTATTTAAAGCCATATCTCACCCCGCTAGAAAGTCAGAGCCTGCGCCCAAAGCGCATCAATTTGAGCTGAAGATAGCCCCATCAGCGCTGACATTGTGAGAAGGTTGCTATTATTTCGCTCAAACACCGTAGCATCTTGCCATTCGACTTGAATAATTTGACGCTGCATATCATCTTCGATTTGAGCAATAAGTGCTTCAATATCAGTAAGACTGTAGCCATTGGTTACGAGTGCAAGCCGAAACTGTCGTCGTGTTAGTGTGAGTACTGGTGGCGTTTCATAAGTCACAGCCCAGACGTAATCACAATTGAATCCTGATAGCGCATTTAGGATTTGCTGTTTATCAGTCAAGCCTTGTAGTAGTTCTTGAATACCCTCAAATTCAGGTTCAATCGTAGCAACACCGTTCTCAATCTGTAGTGTATGAATTTCAACACCGCCTTTATTTGATACAAGTTTTAGCATTTTAATCCCCTTACAGATTTACGAAAGCTGGACGCGCCCCGATATCCGCACTCGTGCCCGAACGCGCGGCATTCAAGAGCAGACAGAACACGCCAGCACCTACTGAGTTGCTCCAATTGCCGCCGCGGAAGGAAAGGCGCTCAGCAGTCATGGATTTGCCAAAATAATCACTATTGAATAATGCTGTATCTTCAACAAGTGGGTACAGACACAGTGCTTTCAGTCGAGCTAAAGCTACAGCGGTCACTGGCTTAGTGGTTGATAGATTGCGGATACCACCAAAATTAGACCCGTTGATTGTGTAGTCTGCTGTACCACCGTCAGCATATTTGATTGTGCCCACCGTAGTTCCCAGGCCGTTCGGTGTGACTAAATTTCCAGTCGCCCCATCAATCGCTTTCCATTGTGTCGAACTTTCACCCATATCCAGCGTGTGTAATGCTGCATTATTGTCTGCAATAACCTGAATTTCACCGTTAAAGATACGCATTCCAGAACTCCATTCATTCACGTTACCCGAAAGGTCGGCAATACCATTCTCTTTACTGTTGTGTCGCCATTCAACTGGGCCTGATCCAGTCAATGCTCTACCCGTCCCGGATGTATCACCCGGATTTAAACCGTCAGCACGACGACCAATAAGTAGCGGATCTTCTGAGCTGCGTCCGTGGTAGCTATTACCCATTGGCTGAGTGCCATTTTTGTAGCATTGCAAAGCTACGGCGCTCCATTCAGCGTTTGTGATGAGGTGATGCCCATTGCCACTTGCTCTTGCTGCTGTAAGAAAATTTGTATAGTTGGTGCTATGGCTTGGATCTACATTGGGCAAGCTGAGCAGCTCACCACCAACAATTCGACCTTGGTATGTCCCAATGAAGATTTCAGGCTTTTCAACACCATTCACGATAAATGCTGGGTGTGTACCACTCAGTGACGGATCGATGGTGGACATATCAAACTTTTTGATAATGTTCATATAGGTTGGCTGACCCTTAGCGGTATACAGCACAGTCTGCTCACCACCAGATGCAATCTCAACAGACTGGCGTAACGAGTCTTTAACCAGGATCGTAAGATTGGTTTTGTCTGTCTCAATCCCCAGCGCGTTTCTGGTTTTATCTACAGTAAGAGCACCATCAGCTGCCGCACCCAAATGTGTGTAAAGCTCATTATCGTTTGCCTGTAGTTTTGCTGATCCAGTTCTGAAAGTATCACCGCCTGCGCCAGTTGGTGTTGTGCCTTGATTAATTTTTTGCTTAGCCATACTTATATCCTATGAATTTGAATTACTTTTGAATTGGTAGTCGATTACCAATCAGACCTTCTGTTGATCCGATCAGGTGAATGGTGGAGCCAATTAGCGGGCCTTTATCGCGAGAAATTTGAGCGAGTTGTTGTATATGCGTTCCGCTAAGACCTCCCGATAAAATTGTTGTGCTTGTTGTATTCATTCAATCCCCTACGTCGAAACAATCACGAAATCATTTGAAGATGTGTAGTTCACCCATAGCCATAAATCACCGAGCGACCCATCTGTATAAAGCTTCATATCCTGATGCGATGCTTGGCGGTCTACTGGTTGTGTAGAGCCAAACGCAAATCTGAATCGATTGTGATGTGACTGGATGTAGGCAGGGGCATTTGCATTGGCCACTTTCTTTGGCGTTGTGCTCAATTGAACCTTGGTTGTCGGCATATTTTTCTCACAAAAAAACCCTCATAAAGAGGGCGTATATTTAGAATGAATTAAGGTTCGAAAGTTTGGGTGAATGTGGTTGAGATGGACCAGATTAATCCACCCAAACAAATGGGCGTGTAATCGCCTGCCACCACTCGCACTTCACCATCAAGTGGCGAATCCCAGAGGAATGAATCCGATCCTTTATGCGCATCGAAAAAGGCTTTAATCTGCATAATCACTTCTTTGGTTTCTGTACGCTTATAAGCCCAAGTGCCAGATTTATTGTTAATCCCGACACTTGTGCGCTGAGTGTATCCATCACCAAAATTGGACTGAAGCACCTTAAAGTTTGTGGTTTGGGAGTTTCCATCTAGGTCGTTACACCAAGTGAATTTTTGGTTGCTCATCGTGATAACAATCCCCCTTGGCGTTGTTCTTTTCTGATCACAGCAAGCACAGCATTGTTGATGAGTGCGCCCAATTGTTTGCTATCATTCTGTGTTGTTGCTGTGCCATCAGAAGCGATATTGATAGATTGGTTGATGGTTACGTTGCCGCCTGATCCACCACCTTTAGCCAAATAATCCTTTAAGTCGCCATTGGTTCGAGAATCAACAACGCGTTCACCTTTGTCCAAAAGCCAAGTTCCTTCTTTTGGAATGTTATCGATACCGTCGTGGGCCATTCCAGCTAAGGCTGTTCCTTGGATTGCTGACATTAAGTCATTAGTTTGTACCGCAACAGCCGCCGCGCCTGCCATTTTTTGCCAAATCGTTACGTTAGCAGGATCGTTCCAAGCTGACATGATTGCGCCTTTCGCATTCATTATTGCACTAGTGAGAACAAATCCTTTTTGCATTGCAAATGCGACCTTGTAACTTGTGCTTTCCTTATCACCATAAGCATCAAGCATTGAACCCATCATTCCGAACATTACGCCATATCCAGCCAAGGATGCGGCTTGAGTTTGATTTTGAAGATCATCTCGCTTCTGATAGTAATCCACATCAATCGCAGCCAAACCATCTCTATAAGCCTGATGCGCCTCAACCAAAGCACCATAACGATCATCATCATTTGAATAAAGATCACTGGTCATAATGTCTTGTTCGACACCGACACGTTGATTTTTTAGATCAAGTTGAGCATTAGATCGATTATTGCTTAAAGACCATTCTGCATATGCTTGTGGAGACATTGAGGCACGAGCATTAATATCCTCTGCACCTGATGATAGGTTTTTGATTTGATCGGACATGGCCAATGAAGCGTTAATCAAATTATAGCGTTCAGCTAAAATCTGTTTATTCGCCTCACGTTCAGCTGCTACTTTTTCATCTTGAGCCTTGAACCAATTCCCAACATCAACTTCATAGGCTTTGGCTTGTAGCTCAATAAGACGGTCACGTTCAGCTGGATCATTGGCAAAACTTTCTTGAATATCCTTGATTTTCTCTTGGTTATCCGCTTCAAGATTTTGCCAATCGTTATAGTACCTAACCTGAATCTCTTTTTGCTTTTGGGCTTGGTTTGCACGCTCAACTGCAATTTTTTCCTGTTCTTTCACCCATTCATCAAATGAATAGTCTTCAGTAAAAGAGACTCCGCTTGCACCACCCATATAGCCTTTAATGTTTTTCACATATTCACGATTCACAGGCCCAATATTTGTGCCACGCTGAACATTGCCTTCACCCGCATGATATGCGCTGACCGCTTTATCTAAATCACCTTTAAAAAGTTTAAGCAAATACGCCATGTATTTACCCGCACCTTCTGCTGATTGAACCAAGTCATTGCGATTTTTAACACCATACTGATCAGCGGTTCCTTTTAGAAACTGGAAGCCACCTGTTGCGCCACTTGATTTGTTGTATGCACTCGGATCTCCTTTTGATTCTTGCATATGTATGGCAGAAAGAAGTCCCGCAGGAAGTTTGTTTTTAGACTCGATAGCGGCAAAGTTATACTTAGCGGCATTGGCAGCAACTAAAGCATTAACTTTCATTGCTGCACCTTGAGCCTCGATCAGTTTCTTGGTTTTCTCTTCTGATTTGTTACGACCATCTACAGCATTTTTTGCTCCCATTATTGCGTCGTATTCAGCTTTTAATAACTTCTTTAAATCATTCCTAAGAACTTTTTTCCCTTGCTCATTTTTAACAATCGCACCTTCAATAGCTAGATACTTTTGAGCCAATGAAATCATCTCATCATTATAACCACGGTCAGCTAAGGCAATGGTTACTTGTGAATTTTTAAGATTTTGATTGGCTTGATCGAATAGTTTTTTTAGTTCCTCACTTAAGCCCGAAACCTCCACCGCCGACTGCTTGGCTTGATCTGCCGTGCCTTTAAGTGCTGGAGCCATTTGCTCTACCGTAGATTTCTGGTTTTTAAATTCATCACCAGCACTCTTTACCGCACCACCAAGTGTATTAAATCGATCTTTAGAGGTTTGATTAATGAAGCTGAGGGAATTGATTTTTGCTGAAAACTCGTCAATGTCCCCACTCTTTTTGTATTCCGCAATCAAGGCATTGACCTGCTGTGACTGCTCAGAAGTCATGTCATTATGACGGCTAAAGGAATATGTCGCTGTAATGAGTTTGGCAGTTATATCATCGTATTCTTTACCCAAATCCTGTAACCGATCTTTTTCAGAGACCAGTTGAGCACGACGCTTAACCTCATCAAGCTCATTGTATTTTTTAATAGCATCTTCAACAGACTCATTGTTTTCTCTTAATGACTTGGTTGATTCGTCAGTACCGTCTTTCATCAATAAGTAACCAGCTGCTACTGATGCTAAAGCTACACCCATACCGACAGGTCCAAAAAGAACCCCGAGTGCAGCTCGACCGACCCCTGCACTGGCTGTTGTTGCTGCTGCGGAACGTACTCTTGCTGCTGCCAAGGCTGTTTCTGCCACTGTAAGTTCAGCAGTTGCTTGCGCCTCAATTCGACGTAATTGTGCCATGCGCGTGGTTGTAGCCATTCTGCCAGCAGCATTAATTTGCGCCTGTAATCTCTGCACCTCTAATGCTTTTTCGGCTGCTATTGCCGTTAAAGTGGATTGAGTGTTTATAATTTGAGCTTGAGCCTGTGCCAAGGCTGACGCAGCTGCAGCACGCTCAGCATTAATTAAGCCGTATTGAATAATGGTCTGGTCTGTCATTTGTTTTGTTTTGACAAGTCCAGCTGCTATGGTTCCATATATCGCTGGAATGTATGTGCCTGCCATGAATGCTGCACCCACACCCATTGTTGTGGTGACAACACTCATATTTTCAGAAAGTAGTGTCACCCCCTCAACAAATGTTTTGGATGCACCAGTTGCCCCATCAAACTCACCAACAACTTTAATTGCTTCATTTTTAATTAAGTTAAAAGAGGCTGATACTGTGGTTGCTGTTTTTGCATATTCAGCATCAACACTTGAGCTCATTTTTAAAAGAGCATCGCGCATTACTTCGGAAGTAATTTTTCCTTCTTCACCCAACTTTTTAAGATCCCCAACAGCAGCACCCATACCATCCGCAATTGCTTTTGCCAATGCTGGCGCTTGAGACATGACGGATGTTAATTCTGTACCACGTAGCAATCCAGTATTTAAGGCTTGTCCAAATTGAAGTAATGCGGCTTCTGAAGCGGTTGCACTCTGCCCAGACATTGCAACAGTTTTGGTTACTGTTTCTGTAATCCGCGCAACCTCTGCCTGATCAATTCCAAGTTTTTTTGATAGGCCTTGAAACTTTGTATAAACATCCAAAACCCCATTCCAATCGGATGCTGTGGCTTGCGCAATTTTGTGAGTATCAGCCATAGCTTGGCTGAGCTCACCTTGACTGGTTGTGACGAGTTTTAACTTATTGACCATACCAGTGTAGCTGTCAGCATAGTTAGTGATTTGCCCCACTGAAAAAACAGCTCCCGCAGTAACCGCAAGCTTTTTAATTAAGCCATCAACCGTAACAACACTATTTTGCACCCGACCCATTTCACGCTCAGCGGTTGCGGATGCTTGGCGCATACCTTGTGTGAAACTCCCGATTCGAGCGACCAAATCTAATGTAAGCGTACCAAGCTTTGTAGCCATATGACTTTCCTTTAGGCAATAAAAAAGCGCCTAAAGGCGCAGAATTTTGGGCGTAAAAAAACCCACCGAAGTGGGTTGGGTTTTTAGCTTTAGAGATTAAAAAAAGCACCGTGAGGTGCTTTATTCATACATTCCTGCACAACCTAGATAATACTTTGCTGAGAATTCATTTAATTGCTCTTCTTTTATAGAGGGTGTTGAATAGTTCGGTTGCTCATAAGCATCACGAATAATTAAGCTAACAATTTTATGCATATTGTTATCAGGATTTTTCTTAAGGGCTGCATCATTCGCCTCTAAGGCTTTAATTAAAGGCACGCCACCTTGCTTTTGCTTCATGATGGCATTAGCCATCTCCATGTACATTCGGCAGTTTTTTTCATGCGTTGAATCATTTACAGGCTTGGCGTACACATTTAAAGTCAAACCTAAAAAAAGCCCAACCATCATTATTCTCTTCACAACCCACCCCAAATATTGTTATTCAGGACAAGATACTAATTTACCGAACAAAAAGAAACCTCCCGAAGGAGGTCTTGTTTTATCGCTTATCCATAACAAGTCTTAAAGAGTTTTGATGCAACTCTTCCATATAATCATCCCACTGATTTGAGCCTTTTAGGATTCCAACCAAATCACCGTACTCTTTTGATGAGTGTAATGATGTAGAGGCAAAAGCCGAAAAAGCACGATCGGGTTGACATGAAACCAATAACCGAGAAAGTTTATTTCTGTCGTGTTTAGATATCTTTGATTTTAAAATAGTATCTCTGTGAATTTCCTCAACCCTATCTATTACATAGTTCCATACCTCAAATCTCGGTCTAATAAGACTTGGGTCATTTAAATCTAGAACATCCCGAGTTTGCTCACCTAGAATAGTTTTGAAGTATATTCTGCACGCTGATTGAGTCAAATGTTCAGTTGGATCAACTTCAAAAGGATTGATTATTGGCTCAACAACCACATCATGGATTAACTTAGAGGTATTACACCTCTTGCAAGAAGGTAGAAGATTATCCCAACTAACCACATCATCAGGGTAGGTGTTTTTAAGCTTAAAATGCTCAATCTCCATATAGGATGAGCCCACATTTAACTCAATTTCACAAAAAGCACATTTAGATGAGCTGCTTAACAATAAAGCAGCATGGATATCTTTGTGCTTCCAGACCGTATCTTTACTATCTGCCTTGAATCTTTTGGTGAGTTCTTCAACTTTTTCATCTGTTAAATATTCTGGCCTTCCACCTCTTTCTAACTTGATCATGGATTATTCTCCAAGGCTATCAAGCTGCATTCTAAATACTGGTCGTAATGGGTAATGAGGGTGAAGCATTTTATCTAATTCATCGTAAGCTGCTTGAGCTTCAGACTTGTTTTCGCTATCCAATGCATTATCAAAACGCTTCTTCACATCATTGTATTTTCTGGTGCGAAGGTCAGGCATCCCCATTACATCTTCTAAGATTTCTTCAACAGTCCAGCCTTGATAGCCATACTCAGAGGTAGGTAGGTCACGTTGAATAACTTCGTTCTCTTTGCGCTCTAGTGCTATTACTTCACCTTGAATAGCTGTTTGCACGACATGAGGACTATGGGTTGTAATGAAGAATTGAGCTTTGGGAAATATTTTTTTAAGGACGCCACAGATACGACTTTGCCAGTCTGGATGAAGGTGTAATTCAACCTCATCGATAAGAATAATCCCATCGTATTCTGCTGCTGGAATAATATCCTTAAAGCGAATATCCAATTCCTTAATAATACCAACAAGAATAAAAATTACAGACTTAAAGCCAGAAGACAATAATTCAAACTGCATTTCATTGCCATTAGAGGATGGGGTTTTAACATATACTTCAAAATCTGTCTTTGCTGAAGAAAACGAATACTCATCATTAATTATTGAGAAGCACCTAGAGACTAGCTCTGAATTTAATTTTTGTGTAAGAGTTAAATTTTCAAATGAAAATCCTTTTCTCACAATTAGCCAATTTTTTAAATCTTCTTTACTAACACCATTTGTATTTAACTTAACACTGTCATTTATATTTTTGTCTGATGAAATATTACTTAGTTTTTGATAGTCAATACCCCTATTGGTTTTTAGATATAAAAGATTAGATCTATCGACTGAATTATTTACAGATATTCCTAACCAATTTGTAACTGGGTTCTTACTATTGATAGCAGTTGAATATTCACCATCATCGGTAGTGAGATTTATGGCACCAGACTCCATACCCTTTTTTACAATTATTCCCCCATTTGCATACTCAGAAAAAATATAAGCAATCGAGTCCAGTATATTGGTCTTACCCACCCCATTTTCACCACAAATAATATTCATTTGCGAATTAATATTTTCTAATTTTAAATTGGGAATCCCACCCACATCTTTCAATTCCAATGATGTAACTTTCATTGTTTCCAAGCCATTGTTGTTAGATGGATTCATCATACATTCAATGGAGATTTTTCCAAGATTGTTTTGAGTTTGATTCATAGCTTTATTAAACCTTTAATTGTGGTTAAAATTTACCTATGTCTCTTTTGCACAAAGTTGATATGTAAAAACCCCATTAGTTGGAAGCTACTGGGGTTTTGTTTTGGTACTAAAAAACCGCCACATGGGCGGTTCTACTTACTTAATCATTAAGACTATCGCCACAATGATCAAAATAAAGATTAAGAGATAACAATTCGCTCGCCACATCAGGATGGTCTTGGTGCCTCGCTTTATTAATGCATCATACTCACGCATTCTATCTGTAGCGTGAGCCATAGCTGCATCACCTCTCTGCAGGAGGGTTATCATCTCCAACCTTTCCTGCTCTAAGATTTGTCTTTCTTTAGCATGTAAAAGGATCATTTCACGATCTGCCAGAATTCGATATTTAATATCATCTAACAGTTCGTCCCGATTCATACTCAAGATGTCTTCACTTAGTTTAAAATCAAGGTCATTCATGCTGTACTACCCTGATCTTTAGCCAACTTAGTCAACCCCTTAGGGGTAACGCGAACCTGTTCAGTGATTTTTGTAGTACCATCACTACGTGTCACCTCAGTTACCTTGTGTTCCAGATAACCTGATTGCACTTTATCTTGATAACCCAGCCAATGCGAGTTACCAGCTCGTTTGTAAATCCACTTATTAGATGAAAGTTTCGCAATTAAATCCTTTGGTCTCATTTGCAAAGCTTTAGCTGCATCAGTCAGACACAAACTCCCATCAGCTTTAGCAATTCGATCATATGCTTCAACCGAAGGCTTCATCTCCTGAACTTCTTCTTCCAGCCCTACTATTTTTTCAGAGTAACCTAGAAGCAAATCTCTCAAGATTCTCGGATCAGCTAAAGATTTCATCGGATCAAAGTTTTGAAGAAGCTCTATGGCTTTGAAGTATGAATCTTCTAATTGTTCAAACACATTCCATGCTTGATCGGTATCTAAGATTTTAGCATGGCGCGCTGCGCCTTTTTCAGTCCAGAGGATTAATCTGGCAGCCTGTTTTGGAACATACCCGATATTATCGGTGATGCTCTTAAAGCTTTTCAGATCTGTACCTTCAAGCTTAAAATAATGCTTACCCTCTTCAAAGCGATCAACGTTATTTGAGAAGTTATCGTTAATATTCTTTGGTTGAGCACCGTAAAACTCTGCAAGCTGTGCAGTAGTCATTACTGGAACAGACTTATACTCAGTCACGATTGTTTGAACACCAGCAACGGTCACACTGTTATTTAATTTTGCGTTCATGCTGCTGACTCCTGTGCTAATAACTTTGCTACTTTTGGTGAATGTTGTTCAAAATAGGTAACCTCTTCACAACACTCATTGACCCATTTATCCAAATGATCCCAAGTGATTGAAGCCAAGGTATAGGCAGTTGTGTGCTTTTCAGACTTTTCCATAATCAGAGTGACTAGGGTTTGCAAGTCGCTAAAGCCTTTTTCAGCATTGTTAATAAAATCAACAAAGCGCTCTAATTGATGTTCACTGATCTGAACTTGATTCGCTTCAGTGATATGAGTTATATTTGACATAGTTAATATTCCTTTGTTAACAGCAATCAAGCTCCGCATCCGCCAAGATTCAGGGGCTTTTTTGTTGTCTGTAATAATCATGCTTTCGCACTCTTGTGTTTTTCTACTAATAATTTAACTGCTTCATTCATAAGATAAACCATTGATCTTTTATCCTCCTTTGCAATCACCTTGAGTTCTTTATGTAGCTCGCTATCTAAACGACCTTTCACATACACAAATTCTTCTTTCACTGCTTTCTCCTTAGTCCCCATTTTGGGGTGTTAAATCATAGTACCCATTTTGGGGTTATTGGTCAATACCCATAATGGGGTTATTATTGATTTTATTTTTGGTTGTGTTTCATGAGTGAAGATCAAACCAGTGTTGTTACTCTCAAGGTTCGCGTAACGCCTGAATTTCGTGAAAAAATTATCTCATCTGCTAAAGAAAATAATCGCTCTATGAATGCTGAAATAGTGCATAGACTAGAAGATAGTTATTACACACAAGCTCATTCTGAAGATAAGTTTTTGTTATTTGGCAATGAAGCTGAGAAAATAAAAATGGATTTACAGAAAATACAAGCAACAATGAATGAAATCTTGAATCAAAAAAACCAAGAAAAGTAAGTCTCCGCTGACTAACGACCCTCAATCTGAGTGTCAAGCACCATATCTAGAGCTTGCTTCGGGAGCCTCAATTTGAGGGTCTCGATATGATGCTTAAATATGAGCATCATGATCTGCAAATTCACAGCCTCAATTTGAGGTTGTGGATACCCCCAACCATTACTACTTAATAAAAATTATGAAATCCTCATTCAATATTGACCTTGCATTAATCATTACTATTTTTACCGCTTTTTTATTCTGGTGTGGTTATTGGTATAGCTATGGATATGCTGAGTTTTTTGGTGTTTCTATTGGTTTTTTTGATCTACCTGTTTCTACCACAATAATTGATGGCTTATTAGTTGGGGTAGATAAGCTCCTAACTTTTCTTGTTATTATTCTTGGATTTCTATTTATTACAACATACTCAAGAAAGGATTTTGAATTTGTGCTAGGTCTTTTAGGGTCAGCATTTGCATTTATTTTTATGGCATTGCGTTATAAAATTTTCAAAGAAAAAATATCTAAATTCAAGCTAGTACCACAGCAATCTCAATTACCTCTATTCCCAAAATTCCGTAAAAAACAAAAAAAGGAAAATGTTTTTACTAAAAGTAATTCGTTGGTATTTGGGAGAAAATACCTTCAAAAAAACAAAATGACAATCAAGCAGATCAGATATGACACTTATGGTGAGGATCAACCAGGCAATTCCGATAAAACTTTTTTTAATATTCTAGCATTTTATTTTCTAATACTAATTTTCACTGGTTTGATTTACTACATTTTTTATGTTGGTTGGACGCTACAGGAAGATGGTAAGCAAACAGCGCAACAATATCACAATGCAAGTTTCCAACTTAATGATGAAGAAAACAAAAAATCTATAGTTTTTCCTTCATTCATTGAAAAAGGGCAAGATAAGCTTTCAGCTTACAAGCTAACGAATGTTTGCAATAAAACCTCATGCTTTGTGGTTGATTCAAAAAGAAATGTGAGGCTTCTCGAGCTCAAAGATATTGAAATTCATAACAACCCCACCCCCTAAAACAAGGACGTTTTAATGATTTTGGATAGAAGGCTCCACTTATGTGTGGAGCTTTGGTGTAACAAGCATCAAAAAAGCACCCTAGGGTGCTTTTGTTGTGTAATTCACGATTAAATTTTTATTACTATTTCTCCAGAATTGCTTGAAGAAAATAATGTTTTTTTACTATTCCATCTTTATCAAACCAGGTACATTCAACCATACCAGCATCATTTACTTCAGACACCGTCATCGGAAGCCCACCTGATTTCAAATGAACCACATCGCCGACTTTAAAATCCATACATTCCTCATTTCCATATATGACTAGGTTTATTTATATACGAATATAGCTTCTCATGTCTAACTTTCAAAACCTGCTCAATAAAGGAGATTGTATTTTTAGATTAATTTATGAATTAACAGATACTTTCATCTGCGCTTTTGCATTTGCGCTTTTTTTCATTACTACAACCAATACAAGTAAAATTATCTTCTATTGAGTTTCTGGTTAATGCTTCAATTGCCATCATTATTCCAATCATTATCAGCCAAGTAAAACAGGTGAAAATTGATAAAACAACATGGAATATCTTCACATTATTTTTCTTTTTATTACTTAACTCAACCCTATACCATTGCTTACAGCCTGCACACTTAGAAGAATTATCACCATCCCATCTTTTGTGTAGCATTTCAAGTTGGTTGTAAATCTTTGAACTATCGATCTCTCTCAGATACTCGATAACTGGCTGAAAAAGATTATAATTTGATTTTAAAATTGATTTGAAACTTCCTTTAATTAAATCTTCATCCAAATTATTGTGTCTAATACCAATTGCAACAAATTCCAGAAAATTTAATAAATAAGTTACAGCTGACTTTTCTTCATCCTCTAGCTCTTTAAATTTCGAAGCAGATAACTGGACTTTCACATCTTTAGATAGTGCAAGCTCACTAACTAAATTTCTTCTGATCTTGGTTGCCTCATCCACTTTACCAATATAGGCTGTGGAATTTCTACTATTCATTAATACTTGTACTGAGTGACTTCTTATTGTATTTATAATCTGAACTCGAGATGTGAATATCCATCCAAATACAGCTGCTATAGCAGCTAACACTGTAACCAATGCAGTTGTTTTAAACTGACTGGTCGTATTTTCAATATCAAAATTCAGAAATGTGTAATTTTCAAAAAAACCCTTCCATATTAATATATCCACGAAAGCTAGACCTAAAAGAATCAAAATGAGAAGTAACTGATTACTGCTTCTTATTTTTAAAAAGAAATTATCTCGGCGATAAATGTAAAAATAAACAATTACGGTAACATAAGGAATAAGTAAAAAGTAAGTATGGATTGAATTCATAAGTTGGTCTCAAAAATAAAGCACCCAACTGGGTGCTTTATTGCATAATCAGTATTTAGTATCAACCTAATCCGTAGCCTTCATCAAGGAAGACGTTCATTTTTTCGTTATAATTATTCATAGTTTTCTCCTTTTGATAAAAAAGCCCTAGATAACATAAGTTCCTAAGGTTGGTAAACGAATAGTATGCGCAAACGCATAATAGGTCAATATGACCATAAAAACTATTTGTCAATATTTGTGACCCAACGAGTACGTTAAATGTTGTCGCGCAGCATCATCTATTTGCTACTTATTAACAAAAGAAACCAAGCTAACCTGATTTCTTCTTAATTTGCTTTAAGCGTTCTTCTTCATAAGTGAGAACCTTGCGATCCTCATGTGGCATGAATACAGAATCCTCTACATGATGTTCTTTTTTGGTCTTAGAGTTGATGTATAGTGCCATCAATCGTCCGACGGCTTGCTCGACTCTTCGACCTGTGTTGAGGCTTCCGCGTCTGTAGGTGTATTCACGCCAGTATTGGATTTCTTTGAACGAGAGGTTCTTTTTGACCTCTTCAATGGAGTTCCCACCGATTCCATTAAGGGCGAGTTCTGCGAAGAATTCATTTTCTCTGAATTCGTCTTCTTCAACTTTCCCCCAATGTTATTCACTTCAATGATTTTAGCCCATAGCGCTTCGATCAACTCTTCTGAGAAGTTTGCGCGTACTTCGTCTTCAGTAAATAAGAGCTTACCCTTTTCATCACACACACAGCTTGCGATCGTACCCGCTAAAGCCTCTTTGTTTTGGCCTACAGCATTCCAACGTGCGACCACAGTGGCATAACTAAATGGCTTAACATGAGTGTCAAATTCACATTCATCTTCACCAAGCATAATCGGCACAGAAATAGCAACTGGAGTGCCAATTAAGGCACCCGATTGGATTTCCGCAATAGAAATCTTCTTTTTCATTATGCGCCCACCTTATATACTTCAATAACTTCTGCACGACGTTTGAATGGGATACTGTGGCGGTTAAGCGCATCGATACTAACAGTCACAGGGTTTTTACGGAGCTGTGCAATGCTGCTTGACCATGTGCGAGTTGGAGGTAAAGTAACGTCCTCACCACTCAGTGTTGGCTCACCAACACCATCAGACCAACCCATGTAAATCTCTACTACCTCTCGATCTTGGGCTAATCCAAGCAGCATGATGTGTGTATCATTTTCTGGATCAGTATCGATTGCTGTAGTACCTTCACCTGGCGTTATGGATACATATTTTGAGATTTTGACAAGAGAATCATCATCTAAGCAAGTGTCATCCACCTCACCCATGCTGTCATCACCCCAAGTGAACTCCTTAATACAGTCCATCTTTGTTAAAACCAATGGAGTGCCATGAGCAATCCAAACTTGTGAACCTTTTGATAGAACGCCCATGAGTAGCTACTCCTTATTTTAGGCATAAAAAAACCACCTTTCGGTGGTGTGGATTTTGGGTAATTATCTTTATTCAAATAGGCAGGGTTGAATCTGCCGATCTACATTTGTGATTGCTGTTTGCAAGGTGTCTCGTTGTTTTTTCCAAGTTGACAACCCCTTACCACAAGCGCTCGCAATATCTTTTTCGCATTCAAGCTTTGCATTTAAAGCTTCACGCTTCTGTATCAAAGAAAAATAATCTGTTTGCAGTAATGTACGAGCTTCAAAGAATGCTTTTACTAGAGCTTTCTTGAATTCACGAACTTTAGGGCTATTGCGCAAGTAAGTTAAAAGCAATGTGGCCTGTTGTTCATTGAGAGTCGCATATTGCAACGAGTGCCCAAAACCACCTTGAGGCAATGGAGCACCCATCCGCATTTCAAATGCCAATGGGCCAAATTCAGCAAAGTCAGATTTATAACTTCTAACCAATTGGATGACAGATTTATGCTGAACACCCAAACCAAGCGCAATTTGTAGAGTTGTGGTTTTTGGAACGCCTTTTTCAACATCAACAATTTTTAAAACTTCTACTTTTGCATTCATATATAACTCCTTGAGTTTTAGCGAACCTATTTATTGAATGCAGTTGGAATAATAAATAGGCATAAAAAAAGCACCCGATTAGGTGCTCTGTGGAAAATTTTATTAATTCAAAACAGTTAATAATGATGCGACAGCAGTAATTATTGGAGCTGCTTGCCAAATCAGTAGACCAAGAATAAAACCGAGTCCGACCATATATGTCCAGATTCTTAAAGTTTTACTTTCAGACAATTTATTCATTACTTTATCAACCTGTAGATTTAGGTTAAAATTCATTTATCGTTTACTTCCTTCCCTTCTAAGGTTGTGGACAACAAAAAAGCCCATCGACTGTGAATCGTGGGCTTTTTGCTTTTTATGTGAGTTTATCGATCAACAAACCAATTGCAGTCAAAACCCGTTTGATACAGCTTTGTATCGGGTTCACGACTATTACCGCGCAGATCAGTCACAGTACAAGAGTTATCAATCTCTAACGCACGTCTTGCCGCATTTTTAATTGCGAACAAGACATCAGGTGTATCAGCGTAAATATCAATTTGAATCGTGATGTGATCAGTTACTGCGGGGCAATCTATGTGATTCTGCGGTGTACCAGTAATATCTTGCCAAACTAAATACGGTCTCTTAGGTTCGTCTTCTGCCAAGCCAAACTCATAAGCTCTTAATTCTAAAAATGGAATTGTTGTTTGGAGGTAAGGTTTTAATTCTTCACTTGCATAAAGTAGTTCAAAAATAGGTGCTGTCATAAAGCCCCCAGTGCTTTAGTAATTTCAGTGTCAAAGACTTGAACGAATTTAGCTGTGATTTGATTAAGGTTTTGTGCCAGTGCTGGACGCATAAAAGGGATTGCAGGCTGTTTAGATGTTCCAAACTCTATATGTCTCCAGTAGGTTGTATTTCCACCTGATAAACCTGCAAGCGCACCTCGATTTGAATGCTTATTCATTGCAGCGCCACCATCAACACCCAAACGAATTACCACCTCATTGGCATTTCGCGACCTTCCACCAACAACCTTTACGTTTTTGTGGATTCTCTCCACTGTTTCAGGATCATCAATAGCTTTTGCGCGTGCTCTAGCATCATCTCTCGCAATATTCATTGCCTGTCGTGCTGCTTTTCGAGCCATTGATTTAGCTTTTTTGGGGTTTGCAAGCTGTTCAATTTTGCGCTGAAATTGCTCCATACCTTTTACATTTAAGTTGACTGAGTCCATGATGATTCACCTTGACCTAAATTTATCGTGAGCCACTCCAAACCACTCTCGTTATCTGGCATAGGATCACCATCAATTTTCCAATAATTGCCACGGAACAGAACGCGCATAGTCGAATTAATCTGAATGGCTTTAGAGCTGTACCGAATTTTACAACGCGCTGTCATGCTTGAATTGATCGCTTGGGCTTGAAGTTGATCTTTTGTAGATAAACCTTCGTGCTTACCCCATACCGTCGCAAATTCAGCCCATGTTTTAGTGATTCGTCCTGTTTTTGGATCTTGAACAGAGATGTATTGTTCGATGCGGATGCGGTGAGATAGTTTGCCTGATTGCACATTACACCCCTAAATTTATTCGAAATGGCTGAATTACATTTTTAGCTGCTTGAGGTAAATCACCTATATCTTCACGGAATTCATAGAGGTACCCAAAGGTTAAAAGTATTCCTGCCCGAATGTGGGGGTTGAGAACAACTCCATTTACAATCATGAGGATTTTTTGATTAAGTTCACATTGTTTTTGAGCAGCTGTATTTTTGTGATTATCTGAATCAATCTCAAAAATTAACGCAAGGTTTTCGATCTCATTTTTAGCGTTAAATTGAATATCTTGAATTTTATTAAAATCACTCTCTAAAGATGCTTGATCACTGTAAATATTTCGCCCTATGTAGTGCGCAACCATTGATTCCGATGCTTCAAGCTTTTCTTGAATATCTTCATCTTCATCGTCGTGATCAATTTTCTGATGCAGTTTAGCTTCGTCAATGGTCAGCACAGACATAAATTACTCCAAGGGTATTAACGCTAACAAATCTTCTTTTTTAGAATTCTGTTTAAATTCAATGTTCTTTTCGGTAAGAATGGTCTTTAGCTCATCATTACTCAGCTTTGATAAATCCTCAGCAATTGACTTAACTGCGTCTTCATTAATCTTAGTCTGTGCTTCAAGATCAGCGATACGCGCCATCATATCCTCAGGACTGTTTTTAAATGCATCAAATGCCGCTTGAAGTGCTTCATGCTCTATTAATGGAACAAATTCTGATAAATCATCAGTGTTTCTGGGTTGTTCTAAAAAATCCGCCTGCTTTAAAGCGACAAGTTGTTTAGCAATACTTTCTTTCGCTTCAAACTCATCACCAGGCTTTAAAACAACACCGCCAAAATCATATGTTTTAAGTGCTTTCAATTTCATACAGCTCTCCAAAAATAAAGGGTGCATAACGCACCCATTATTATTCTAATTAAGGTGTTGGTGTGAATGAACCAGTTACAAATGCTTCAGGGCGATAAACAGCAAGCGCCAAACGCTCTTCCGCACGAATTGAGATCATATTTTGTTCGAAGTCTTTATCGTTTTCTGTTGAAATTAGAACTTCAATGTCCATACGATCAAAGATTTGAGCACCCATGCTGAATGCTCCAGTTAGGAATGTATCTACAGCCATGGCTTGTGTTTCAACAGTTGGAAGATTCCATAAAGTTGGTGCATTGCTATTAACAGGATTACCAATTATGTAACGACCTTCATTATCTTTGGTAAGTTGAATACCTGCCCAATCAATTGGATTTAAAACAATCCCTGTTGAAGGTAGTTCTGCCAATACTGCTTGCAACAAGGCATAACGAATACGATCAATCGAGGTCGCATTTCCAATTTTGACTAATGTTTCATCGAAACTCTGTGCTTGAGGAATAATTCCGTGAAGATTCTGACCAGCGCCATTTCCTAATAACAACTGACGCTCTTCCGCAAGTTGCAAACCATATCGTGCACGCGCATCAATATATGACTGTAATGCAGGCGCATCATCCAATATTTGTCGAGATGCTTTAAATAAATGGGCAATGGTTCGAACATTCGCAGTGATGTTATCAAACTGAATGTCTGAATAAGGTTTAGCTGTATTTTCAGCAACAGTCGTTGCATTATTGGTAAAACCTGATTCAACGGTGTATTCAATTGCATTTGAATTGGTCTGCCCACCAGCAATTAAATCACGCACTGTCATTCGCTGAAAAATTGGAGCAATGATCCCCTGATTATCTGCAGTAACTGCTGGACCACCTGCTGTCAAAATTGCTTGACGAGGCATAGCAATCCGCATGTTGCCTTTAAAGGTTGAACTTGCGTTATTTTTAAAGTCATCACTTTCAACCACTCGCTGGCCAACAGTTTTTCGTTCAGCTTGAGATGGTGTGTTTGGACGATCTAAACTTTGCTGTAATTCTTTGATTGAAGCATTCAATTCGTTGTATTTACTTAACGCTTCATCGGCCTTTTGCTTAGTTTCTGTATTTGCATCACCGAATTGCTTGACCTGTTTTTCAACATTTTCAGCGTATTGTTTTACATCATCACCAACTTTTTTAAGGTCGGTTTGAACTTGTTTATACTCATTTTCGAGTTTTACTGTATCAGTCATTGTTTAAAATACCTTTTAAAGATTGAGAAAGTTTTGAAGCCGAACCATCGGCAAATGAAACTGAGCTAGCGTTTGGCGTAGCTTTTGAAGTAGCGCTAGGCGTACTTGGAGTGACAGCGTCATGCGTGTCGGCTTTAATTGCTTGAAATAACTTTCTTCGTTCTTGACGAGGAATGTTTTGTTTCGCGAGTATTTGGTCTAATTTTCGAATTGCGGCTTGTGCTGGGGTATCTTCTGTTACTTCTACTTGGTCAGCAGGAAGATAATCATCAGCAAAACCTTTTTCGATTGCTTGAGATCCTGAAAGCCATGTTTCAACATCCATCATTTTTGCAATTTCTTTTTGTTCTAAGCCTGATCGAGTTCGGTAAATATCATTAGCCGAATCATCAAATACTGCTAAGTAATCAGCGGTTTCTCGCATGTCGTGTTGGTTGCCCATTGCGTATGACCAACAGTTATGAATCATGATGAAACCTGCACGGGCAATTTGAATTTCATCACCAGCCATAGCAATTACTGAAGCAGCACTTGCTGCCACACCTAAAACTCGAACTGTGACTTTACCTTTATGTGCGCGAAGAAGGTTGTAAATTGCGAGTCCTTCAAATACGTCACCGCCTGGGGAGTTGATATTGACGACCACATCTTGATCTTCACCGATATATCGCAATGCTGAAGAAATTCGATTCGCTGTGACACCACCTTCGGTCCACCAGTCATAGCCAATTTCTTCATATATTGAAATTGTGTTATCACTCTCAGAAGAAGCTTTGATATTTGATTGCCATTTATTCAACACAGAGTCAGGCAAATCAAATCGAATATTTGGTTTATTGTGAGCCTTGGGTGCCAATGGCATAGTTAATCTTGTCATTTGATTTACCTTTTAAATGGCAATAAAAAGCACCCATTAGGGTGCGAATATTAAGATTTCAATTAATCACTACTAGCATCATCAATTGGAATATTTTGTGATTGAACCGTGAGTTCCGCGGCCACTCCGCCAAACTTCGGCAAGTTTTCTTTTTCACGTACTTCGTCGCGTGTATAAATGCCGTTATTTACCATTTTGGAGTAAAAGTCAGCCCTGCTTTTTGAGTCCGCACGTAGTAAGTTTTCAATGTTGAACTCAACATAGTATTTGGTGCGTTCTGCAGGTGTGAGCAATGTTTTATTCATTGATTGCTCAATTAATACCAACCAAGGCCTTAAGGTGAATTGAAGGAAACCAATCATTTCCTGTTCCATCCCACTCCCCCATTTAGTTTGACCTTTACCTGCATAACCGATCATCCAACCGGGCACGCGAAACCAACGGCAAATAGTTTCGACACCAAAATTTCTTGATTCTAATAATTGGGCATCAGCTGGATTTATTCCGATCATTTGAGGTGTTACACCTTGTTCTAAAACTGGTGATGTGCCTGCATTCATAGCTCCTGAAATCTGCTTAACATACCCCCTAAAGGCTTCACGCTGAGCATCATTCATTACACGATCAACTTTAAAGGCTACAGTTGGAAGTAACCCATTTTTAAAAGTTCCATTTGCAGCGTTATCTGCTGACATTGCTGATCCGAATGTATTTGCTCCATAACGTATTGGTGATAAGCCTATTCGCCCATCAAGAGAAAATGCAGGTATATGTAAAATCTCCTTATTGCCAATATCGAATTGTCTTCCATCTCGATCAGTATATTTATAGAGAAGCTCTTCGCGATCACCCCAACTTAATGAAGTTCTTGTTGGTAGCATAAAGTTTAAACTTGATATTTCATTTTTGTTGTTACGCTTAATTTGTGTATAACCATTGCCCTGTAAGAGTAATGATGCAGCTAATGCTTGAGTAAAATTCACAGATGTCATATGTATATTGGGTTGGTATCTTAATACACTAAACAACGGATGATCTTTAGCAGGCTTTCTACTTCCGTCCTCTTGTCGTTCATACAACACTAAAGGCAATGTAGAAATTGTTTCAGATATGAGCCGAACACAAGCCCATACAGCATCAAGTTTTAATGCTTTTTCAACGCTAACAGATTCACCACTATTAGACATCGAACTGAAGAAATTAGATAAAGCTCCATCAGTTAACTTAATTGATTGTTTTGGACTTACAACTGCATCATTTAGGGTTTGAAGAAACGTTTTCATCTACTAATCCTTTTTTTAAAAATGCAGCAAAACCAAATAAAACAAACGCTATAACCAATAGCATCCACCCCAAGCCTAGTAATAGATAAACACCGATTCCTAAACAAACTGCTCCGCTCAAAAGCAGCAGCAAGTAAACAATTACTGCTGTATTCATAATGCCTCACATAAATATTGGATTCGTTAGTGCATGTAAAAACTGCTCGTCAGTCATTTGCCCTTGATTTGACTCAGGATTCATGCTCATCAATGCCACAGCATTAAACGTGGCAATCAATGGATCAATCTTGCCAACGCCTGATTCTTGCTTTGAAATCATCATGCCGTTGCCTTTCACGACAGCTCTAGCATTACCAGCACACCACGTCATTAGACCTTGTCCAGCATGGTACAAATTACCTTCTGCAAGCTTTCTCTCGGTCGTCATGATGTAACCCATCAATTTAAAACCTTGAGCTACAGCAACCATCTTTTCTTGTGGAATACCCACAGCAAGAAGACCATCAAGCAATCCACCAAGACCCAAAGGATCTAGTCCTATTTTGTCCAACTTGCCTGAGTCAAAACATTTCTTGGCAATTGCAGCAAGTTGTTCGATATCTTCACCAACACGTTTAACAATGGTCAGACTGCCTTCTGCTTCATAATCTTTATACTTAGGCGCATTTTCTTTTCTTCGCTCTACAGCGACTGAGTTGCACCAAGCGTGATTCCATAACCACCATTTACGACTCTTGTTGTGACGACCAAGCACAGCAAAGCCAAGCAAGTCATCAAGACCACCACCGTCAATTCCAAGTGTGATTACATCTGATTGCTCAATGAGTTTATCGAGTGTGAATTTTTTAGATTGCTGTAGCCAAAACTCAGCACCTGCCCAGCGGTTTGCACGTAGGTTCATGCCGATTTCAATATTCAAACGCTTGGCTAAAAAGTCTCTTAAGTCTTCCTCGCTAGAATCTTTCGATTGCTCAAAGTCATCATTAAGCTGTTCAGGGTCAACAGATGTACCGTAATTCGGGTTGGGAATATGGAAATTTTCAGGCTTTAGGTGGTCGCCATCTTCAACCATTTGTTTTGGGAATTCGTAAATTAGTGGTAAGAACTTTTTGTTGCTTTTATTGCCGTCTCGAATGTCACGTGCATAATCCAATTTTTGCTTGAATACACCGCATGGTGTTTCACTGGCTTGTGTCGTCAGGTAAATAACACAACCTTCTTTTCGACTTGCCAAACCACCAGTAGCCTCACGAAACATCGAAGCCGCACCAGCATTCTTTTGAAATAAGTGAAGCTCGTCAATTAGGATCCATGATGCTTTTTTACCACCAACCGTATTAGATTCAGCAGCAACCACTTTTAAAGTGGCATTCGTCTGCAAATGAGTCACAGTCTTAGTGTGCTCAGATATATTCATTAATGCTTTAAGTTCTGGATCTGCATTAATTGCTTCACGAATCGGCACAAAGCTATTGTCTGCAACTTCTTTTGTTGGTGCCAAAATAATAAGTTCAGCTGATTGCCGGTCATTCATAATCAATGCAGTAAGCATGATGAATGCAGCTAAAGTAGATTTTGAGTTCTTCTTAGGAATTAATAAAAAGAATTCAGTAATTAAACGTCGACTCTGCTCTTCGTCGTATGCCCCAAATATTGACGCTACAAATTCAAATACCCATGGACGTGTAATCTCACCCATGGTCGGCTGACCCATCACATCTGCAACAATCAAACTCTTGAACACATCGAGAGCCATATCCGCTTCATCTTGAAACAATGGCTCACATGGAATTAGGGATTGACCTTTAACTATTCGCTTCTCCCAATCTGGGCAAGCTGTTGACCAGTTTGGGAGCATTGCAGTCATTTCTACCTCAATAAATTGATGGGTGCTGATAAGACACTGCGACTCGTGTCGATTTACGGGCTCATGGGTCGCTACCGCCGATTACTCAACTATCAATTGAGACTTATCCATCAAAACCTTCTAAACCTATATGAGAGCCAGCGGGGTGTGTCCATCCCCATGCTGCGCAACACTGTAGACATCAGCTGGCTCTCATATAGATATAAAAAAACCACCCGAAGGTGGTATGCAATAAAGTGCCTGATAGGTTGCGAACCCTACACAATGGGAAGAAATACAGTCCGATGTTTATAGTACATTCGAAAACTTGGCCACGCTGATATCCCACTATCTACTGGACGTTGACTGTATCTCACCGTATCGCCTACGGATTCAGGCAAAACTAAAAACCCTAACTATAATTTTTACGTGCTGCACGAGTTGCGAACTTACTTGCACCTTGAGCAATGTTTCGAGCTTCATCTGCCCTAGTTTCTTTTTTACCTTTTTCAGACACCTTGCCATGAACATAAGGAAGCGCTGCACGAGCACATGCAATTCTTAATTCTTCATCTTGACCTTCATCCGTCCATACAGATTTGAGATATTCAAGCGGGTCTTCTTTTGAACCAATTGGAATTTCATCATGGCCAACAAACTCACCAGATGCTTCTTCATATTCAGGCTCGATTTTCACTGCCTGAACCACCTTTGGTAAAGATGCACTTTTTGGTTCAGAATTTTCACTTGCACTTTTGCTTTTAAGCTTATTAATGTACTCAATAACATCGGGATCTTTAGACAACATCGAGCCTTTTGTCGACGCTGATTTTTCGCTGTAACCCGCATGAATAGCGGCATCACGGTTGCTCATACCGTCAAGAACAGCCTGAGCAAATGCTTTACTTTTTGCTGTTAAAGCCACTCTTAACTCCTTGCACTTTTAGATGCACTTTTGCTGAAAAGGGAAATTTTTTTATACGTGTGATGGAGGGTGGTCTAGAAAGACAAGGCCTTCCAAACTTTTTACTCCCCCCGACCATCTGCACCAAATTTGTGCAAAATTATTGATTTTCTTCACGTTGTTTTACGGATGAATGGCACGATTGGCATAGCGATTGATGGTTCTCAGTCTTCCAGAACAATGTCTGGTTGCCTTTGTGTGGCTCAATGTGATCGACAACGGTTGCCTCGGTCACGCGACCATCACGCTCACAGTAAATGCACAACGGATTTGAACGCAAAAAACTGAGTCGATACTTCTGCCACTTGTAGCCATAGCCACGCTGTGTTGATGACTTGCCATCACGCCATGAGTCACTTACCTGTCTAACTTCTGGCTTAGGTGTGATCGTCTGAAGTCTTGTTTGTAGTCGCTGTAGTTTCATTACGAATCTTCCCAAATAACTCCAGAACCTGTTGACTGGTAATTATTGTCCGAACAGTTACATCAACCGTCCACATATCACCATGGTTTCCATTAAGCGATAAGTCCTGAACATCACCAAGATACATACCGTTATTAAGGCGAACTCGTGTGCCTCGTGCACTAACCCGATGATCACCTGTCACTTCAATGCCGGCGACCTGCAGCCGCGTATCCTTATATTCCATTTCACCCATCCAAATACCCAGACTTAGATTCATCACCACCATCCAGATCCAAATGCTCTAACAACTCATTGATCTGGGCGTTCTGCTCGTTGGTGATCTGAATCAGCTGACTGTTCTGACTGATCACTTGATTGTTTTGACTTGATAGTGTGTTTAGATTTTTTAGCAGCTGATTGTTTTGCTTCAACAGGCTTGCCACTAAGTCGATCAATACACAATCGGATACTTTCTTTTGAATTGTCATAATGTCTTTTCACCCACTGTCGTCTTTGTTCACACGATGCACATGCCATATCAACCTCGGTTCTGCTTCAACTGCCATTCAATATTTGATATTTGCTGAACTGTCTTTTTACGCTCAGCAAAACAAGACTGCTCAAACTGAAACGTAGAGTTCAAATGGTTGTAATTATCCAAGCACTCTAAATTCTGTCTGAGCTTTTTAAGATTCTTCTTCGCTTCTATTGTGTCCACACTCAACACCTCAAAAAGAAAAACCTCTCAACATTTCTGCGAGAGGTTTTGTGACAAAGGAAACGTAGCGAAAGGTTATTTATATTGGTGAAGCTTTTCTTTCAGCAGATAACCTTCAAGCATCCAAATTTTATTGTATGCATTGTCATAAGCAATCTTACGACCAATTTCAGGATCGAAATTTTCAGGGCTTGCACACGCCGATTCACCTGTAACAGTGAAGCCATTTTTAAGGATGATCACGCAGAATGTGAGTAAATCAAGCTCTGATGGTGGATGAACAATACGATCATCTTCAGGTAATGCATTGAACTCATCCGAAGCAACCAATGCACCTGCATAACCATCACCAGCCGTGAAGTAATGTGCACCAACGATAAGTGAATCAATGTGATCTTTAGTCACACGTGGCGCTACTGCTTTTTCTTGAAGTTCTTGCTCTGTTACTTTACTCATCTTCACTTTCCTTCCGATAATAAAAACCCCACCGATTGGTGAGGTCTAAGTCTGAAATTTGTAGTTTTAAAGGTTTCGAAATCAAACATTCAATTTACGATCTAGCCATCTTAGAAAAGAATCCTTGTCCATAAAATCAGGTGCAAATCTAATTACAATTTCTTTAACCTTTTCAAAATTACCTATAATAGTAACTGGCTCAATAAACTTAAATTCAGATGATGGTCCATTATGGAGCTCCCTTAAGAAATCAGTAACCATAATATGATTTGTTTTTTTTATAAAATCAGGTCTAGCTTTAACAAATTCATAAATTTGTTCTATTAAAAAATAAGGAATTTCCGAGGAACTCATAATAAGGTTTTATGTTGCTATAAATACTGTCAACAACCATAACATTAAATTATCTTTAATATAAACATGAGCTTAATAAGTGTTTAAAAATCAACCTAATCTGGTGTAATTCCACCGTTTTAAAATCTGGCACGCCATGTAGGATTCGAACCTACGACAATTGGATTA
>JAHLFF010000181.1 GCA_018883945.1 Candidatus Acinetobacter avistercoris | reverse complement strand
CCAAAGGCTTTACGTTCAAGTACATACTCTTTGGTAATGTCGATAGCACCTTGGATTGCTCCAAGTGCCATGAGTGAAATGCTGAGACGTTCGCGTGGGAGTTCTTGCATCAGATAGCTAAAACCATGACCCTCTTGTCCCAAAAGTTGATTTTTAGGTACATAAACTTGGTCGAAAAACAGTTCAGCAGTGTCTTGAGCATGTAGTCCAATTTTTTTCAGGCTGCGTCCTTTTTTCACTCCATCTAAATGAGCATCAACGAGAAAAATGGAAATGCCTTTGGCTTGTGCTTGCGGGTCAGTTTTTGCAACCAGTATGATTAAGTCGGCATGATGTCCATTGGAAATAAAGGTTTTAGAACCGTCTACCACATAATGATCGCCATCTAAAATGGCCTGGGTACGAATTGCTTGTAAATCTGAACCAGCATTCGCTTCGGTCATTGCGATCGCGGTGACTACCTCACCCGAGACCATCTTGGGTAACCAATATTGTTTTTGTTCTTCGCTACCAATATTTTGGATATAAGGGGAGACAAGTTCACTTTGCCCTCCAATACCGACTGCCAAGGCAGTAAAACCAGCTTTGGCTGTTTCCTGGACCAACATTTGTGAATAGTGAATCGGTGCACCAAAGCCCCCGTATTCTTCAGGGACATCAACACATAAAAAGCCGTTTTCCCCAAGCTTGTGCCATAATTCACGTGGGATTAAGCCTTGTTCTTCCCAAGTTTCATAAAATGGTGCAACATGTTCTGCTAAAAAACGTTGATAATTATCACGAAATAGCTCGAAATCACTATCTTTTTGCATAGAATTATCCTTAATTTGGATGCAACTGCCCAAGCAGCGCTATAAAAAGCACTGCTAAATTCAGGGTAAGGGCTTATTGTTTAAGGGTTGGAATACGAATAATCAGTGGATTATTAACGTGTTTTTCATAAAGCTCCTGCACCATGGCAGCACGACGTTTTAAAATGCCACTCTGATTTAAGTTACCTTTATCAGTGGTTTCTCCGGCATCCAGCTGTGGAGCTTCTGTCATTAAATACAGCATTGATACGGTATTTGAACTGCCAGTAGCGTCTTTATTGAAGTCCACCAGAAATTGTTTAAACCATTGCTGCACTTGAGAGTGGCTCAACACTTCTTGGGCCGTCGTGTGTTTAAGATCTAAACCGGCATATTCAGCACAAGCTGAAAGTTTCGGGAAAATCAGAAAACCAATCGCATTCAGGTTAGAACCGGTAATGCAGACATCTTGAATCAGTAGATTGCCATTAATCAGGACTTTATTCCGTAAGGTGCCCACATTAACAAAGGTGCCGGTATTGAGTTTAAAGTCTTCGGCTATACGTCCGTCATACATAAGGCCTTGGCTTGGGTCGTTTGGATCAACAAGTTTTACAGCATCGCCGGTACGGTAAAACCCTTCTTCATCGAAAATATCAGCTTGTTGTTCTTGAGGCAGACGCCAATAATGTTTCATGACATTTTTGCCACGAACACAAAATTCAAGTTTATCGCCACATGGTGCCAGTTTGACTTCACAGCCCGGCGCTGGATAGCCAATAAAGCCTGCCATGACTTTAGGACCTGTAGTAAATACACAAGATGGCGCGGTTTCTGTCATGCCTAAGCCACTCATAATACGGATGCGTTCACCGCAATGGGCTTGTGCAATCTGATCTAGACGGTTCCAACCTGCTTCAGATAGTGCAGCTCCAGCAAAAAACAATACTTTGACACGGCTAAAGAATTTTTCACGGAGTTCAGCATCCTGTTCAAGTGCTACCGTGATTTCTTCCCAACCTTTCGGTACATTTAAATATACCGTTGGTGAAATTTCTTTCAGGTTACGAATAGTTTCATCCATTTTCCCTGGCACCGGTTTGCCATCATCAATATAAATCGTACCGCCATTATAGAGCGCAATTCCGACATTATGGCTCCCCCCGAAGGTATGATGCCATGCCAACCAATCGACCAAAATCGGTGGTGTTTCCTCAAATTCAGGGAAAGTTTGCAGCAACATTTGCTGATTAGTGCAGAGCATCAAATGTGTGGTCGGTACTGCCTTTGGCATTTTGGTCGAGCCAGAGGTAAATAAAAATTTGGCAATTTGATGTTCATCAATCGTTTCGTAGTGCGCTTTAATATCTGTAATTTCAGACTCAAGAAGCGTAGAGAAAGCAATACAAGTTTTTCCACCGAGTTTGCCAGAGTTTGTAACGACTTCAATATCATCAGCATTACGGCAGTGCTCAATGGCAGTAGCAAAATCCTCCCCATCATTGGCAAAAACTAAACCTGGCGTGAGGACATCAAAGACATGTTTGAGTTTGCCAAAATCTTTGGAAATTAAAGAATAAGCAGGAGAAATAGCTGAAAATGGGATCCCTGCAAGCATTGCGCCCATGGATAAGGTGAGGTGTTCGAGATCGTTACCAGACAAAATAACAATGGGACGTTCGGTCGATAAATGCGGATATTGTTTTAAGCTTTGGGCGATACGCCATGCACGATTCGCAGTTTCTGCATATGTCAGTTCAATCCATTGACCTGAGCTATCACGTTTAGCAGCGAAGACACGGTTTGGGTATGTTTCTGCGTACTGTAATAAACGATCGGTCAATTTTTGCGGATAAGGCTTAAGTTGTTCTTTGGGAGAAATGTATAAGACGTCATTCTTATATTCAACATGTGTTTCATGACTGCCTAATTTAACAAATCGTTCAGGATGCTTATGTGATTGAACTGTCATGTGTGCCATTGTTATTACTCCATGTATTTTTCTCTATTCTTTTTCAACGAAAAGAGTTGACTTCATGTCAACTCTCTTACTTTCGTTAAATTGGGTAGTGGCGTGGGCTGGTTTGTATGGTCACCCAACGTAATTCAGTAAACTCGGCCACAGAAACTTTACTGCCAAATCGTCCATAACCACTTTGTTTAACCCCGCCAAACGGCATTTGTGCCTCATCATGCACAGTAGCACCATTGATATGGCATATACCGGATTCGATACGTTTTGCTACGGCAAGCGCTTGCGCTAAATCTTGGCTAAACACGGCAGCAGATAAGCCAAACTCAGAATCATTGGCGAGTGCAATGGCTTCATCGACAGTTTTAAAGCGTTGTACGGTGCAGACAGGACCAAAT
>JAHLFF010000180.1 GCA_018883945.1 Candidatus Acinetobacter avistercoris | reverse complement strand
GGCGGTTCTGAAGTGGTTCGCCGTGCAATTGCACTAGAAATTGAATTTTTAAATATTGACCTCGCCAATGATTTGAAAAAATTCGATATCGTGCAAAACTTTCATCAAATTGATGATTTAAAAGTTCTTTCTAATATTCTGATTAACCTATGTTTTACATGGGCCATGTCATGGATCAGCTTAGGCAGACAATTCACAGGTATGGAACTTGAATTACAAAAAATGGTGCTTAAAAAGCAATCTATTACCCAAGTACATTTGATCTTCAAAGGAATTCTGAACTGGAAAGCATCAGAAATTCCCACAAAAATATGAGTTCAATACCAAAAAATCAAAAACCCGCACTTAATGCGGGTTTTTTGATTTTTATTTTTGATTTTTAAATGAAGTGAAATCTTACATAGTGTTAGATTTATTTTGCTTTACGTTCTTGATTCAATAAGAAATCAACCACTTCAATAACTTTCGCATTTTCGCCTTGCACAACATACTTACCGTTGATGACTACTGCAGGCACACCTGTTAATTGATATTGTTGTGCAAGTTTATTGGCCTGTGAAACTTTTGCAGTAATCGCAAATGAATTATATAAGCTGTTGAATTTAGCTTCTGGCACACCGTATTGGGTAAAGAATTTTGCTTGAGATTTTTGATCGAAAATCTGTTGACCCTTGTCATGAATCGCATGAAATAAAGGAAGATGTGTCTTTTGACGTACACCGAGTGCTTCAGACACATAGTATCCGCGTGCATTTTGTTCCCAAACCTTATTCATCGCTGCAGGTGTGCGTATAAAGTTAACATCCTTTGGAATTTTCTTTAACCACCCTTGCATATGCGGTTCAAGCGTAAAACAGTGTCCGCAACCATACCAAAAGAATTCACGGACTTCGAGTTTACCTGGAACTGCAACTTTCCCTGGATTCTGAAGAACAGTATAGTCTTTACCCGCTGTGAAATTGGCCATTGCTGCACTTGAAAATGCCATTGCGAGGGCTGCAGCTACACCAGTTAAAATCAATTTTTTCATTTAGTTTTTTATCCTATCAATCATTCTGCTTAGCTTATGCATTTACTATAAAACAAATATGGGAAAATCGTTTTCCTTCTGTGAACTTTTTTACATGATTTATCGCTTTTTTTATAATTAGCGATACACTAGCTTCATAAAATTAATTTTTCATTCATATCATACGAATTATGCTGAGGTAGCTCTAATGACGCAACTTAATGTAGATCCACAAGAAATTGCTAAATTTGAAGCACTCGCGTCGATTTGGTGGGACCAGCATTCAGAGTTTCGCCCACTCCATCAGATCAATCCCTTACGATTAAATTGGATTGATGAACATTCTGGCGGTCTAAATGGGAAAAAGATTTTAGACGTCGGTTGTGGTGGCGGTATTTTGGCAGAAAGTATGGCGCGCCGTGGAGCTGATGTATTGGGCATTGACATGGGTGCAGCGCCATTAAATGTTGCTCGACTACACGCAGAACAAGAAAACGTCAGCAACATTGAATATCGTCAAATTCCAGTTGAACAACTTGCTGAAGAACAAGCGGGTCAATATGACATCGTGACATGTATGGAAATGCTTGAACATGTCCCTGATCCAGCATCGATTATTCAGGCCTGTCAAAAATTAGTTAAACCAAATGGTCATGTTTTTTTCTCAACGATTAATCGTAATCCAAAATCGTATTTATTTGCGATTGTCGGTGCAGAATACTTACTTCGTTTACTGAAAAAAGGCACACACGATTATCATAAATTCATTAAACCTTCAGAATTAGCGAGTGATATTCGCAGTGCGAACTTAAAACTGAAAGACATGACAGGCTTGCATTACAACCCACTGACTAAGAATTATTGGTTAGCGCCAAATGTAGATGTGAACTACATGGTTTATACCGTCAATGAGGTTACTGAATGAAAGCAGTACTCTTCGATCTGGACGGAACACTGATTGATACCGCAGCGGATTTTATTCGTATCATTCAAAATATGTGTCGAGAAGAAAATCGTGAAGTGATCGATGCCGCACTAATTCGGACGCAAGTCTCGGAAGGCGCACGAGCAATGGTTCAGTTAGTTTATCCAGAACTTGAGGTAACTGATCCGATCTTTTTAGCTCATCGTCAGCGCTTTTTAGATATTTATGGCGCTGATATTGCTGTAGATACAGACTTATTCGATGGCATGTATCCACTATTAGAGTCTTTGGAAGCTGAAAATATACCTTGGGGTATCGTCACCAATAAACCGCGTTGGCTCAGTGAAGCACTATTAAATGCTTTAAATTTAACTCAACGTTGTGCTGTCTTGGTTTGTCCCGAAGACGTTAAACAGACTAAACCAGATCCTGAACCGATGTATTTGGCAGCCAAGCACATTCATATTGCTGCTGAAGATTGTATTTATGTTGGGGATCATCCACGAGATATTGATGCAGGCCGTCATGCCAATATGTACACTATTCTTGCAGCTTACGGATATTTACCATTGCAACACAAAGACGACTTAACAGCTTGGCGCGCAGATTGTATAGTGAATACAGTCGAAGAATTACGTCAAGCGATAAACCAAATCATCGGTTTATCCAACAAGACTGCTTAATCTGAATCAATAACCAATAATAAGGAGGTCGCACATGAATTACTCAGAATATCAACCTCGTCCAGATTTACTCAAAGATAAGATTATTCTTATCACTGGTGCTGGAGATGGTATTGGGCGTGCTGCAGCATTGAGCTATGCATTGCACGGCGCAACAGTAGTACTTCATGGGCGCACCATTAATAAATTAGAAGTGATTTACGACGAAATTGAAAGTCTTGGAGCACCACAACCTGCCATTTTACCTTTGCAACTTTCAACTGCCACGCCACATGATTATGAGCTGCTTTACGATACTTTAGCTCAACAATTTGGTCGGCTTGATGGTATTTTGCATAATGCAGGTATATTGGGTGAGCGAGTCGAACTGGCACACTACCCTGTTGAAGAATGGGATGATGTGATGGCTGTTAACTTGCGTGCACCCTTTGTACTGACTCAGGAACTGTTACCTCTATTGGAAAAATCTGAAAATGCTTCAGTCGTATTCGCGAGTTCTGGCGTCGGACGTGACGCGCGTCCAAAGTGGGGTGCATATTCCGTTTCAAAAATTGCGATTGAAGCTGTCAGTCAAATCTTTGCTAAAGAAAATGTATATCCAAATATTCGTTTTAACTGTATTAACCCAGGTGCAACACGGACAGCGATGCGTGCAAAAGCCTATCCAGATGAAGATCCAAAGACATTGGCTACGCCTGAAATGATTTTGCCCGCATATTTATACTTGATGGGCGAAGACAGTTTAGGGTTGAATGGTCAAAGCATTGATGCTCAAGGCTAATCAATTTATGTCGTATAAAAAAGAGGATTTGTTAATCCTCTTTTTTATACGTGATTTATTTAAAAAAACGGCAGTTTGTGTCATTCATATTATGTTAATTTTAAGAAAAATTTTTTATAAATAAATTATCAATCACTTTTAATTTGACCACTAATAATTGATTCAATAATTAATCTTAGAATCATCCACCATGCATAAATACTTCCTAATGATATTGAATTATTGTCATCTAATAAACCATGTGCAACATGATTACGTAGGTTATAACCGAGTACTTCAGTAAAAATATTTTTTAATTCAAAAGTTAGACTTTTCCCAAAAATTTGTTCCGCTTCTGGAAGATCTAGTAAAGTACTTAATCCATTTTCATTTTCTATACCATTTTTATCAATATTACTTGTTATACAATCATCTTCCTTTAATTTTGATCTCACTATATGTTCAACTTGTGGACAAAGAAGGTGTATCGCAAGACCAAATTCCTCCTCAAAGCCTAACCATAAAGCACTCCCTAATAAAAAAACTCTATTTTTTTGAACTATAGGAGATTGATTGCACAAGGAAATTACTATTTCTTTAGTTACCCTGTGTTCTTTAATTAGTTGTCTTAATGCAGGAAGAATTTGATTTTGTACAGAAAGATCAAGATAAGTAGAAAATTGATTTTGCATTTGTTTATATAAAACTTCTTGATTATTTAGATCGTCGATACTATTGCTTAGGTTCATACCAGGTATTTTTGTAATAACACGTCCATCTTCACTTAAATGTCGTGCGCCAAATAAACTACTAAATAAACTATTATTTAATATGTCTTTCGAATTACTCAATAAATCATCATGTTTAGGAGGTGTCGTGACACCAGTAAAGTATAATAAAGCATGTTGGAGATCTGACTTTCCTTTAACGTGTTTAATCGATTGTTCTATTAACTCAGAAGTATCAAAAGATGGTAATTTGAAAAATGCCATTTCATCTAAAGAAGCTTGTCCTGAAGATGTTATCTTCCTACGAAGAACTTGCATTTTATTTTCAATATTATACTTATCTCTTTTTTTTGTAGGAATTCGGCGGTATGCTTGAATAGCATTCTCGTAGAACCCATTCGCGACTAAATTACTTTGAGTGCTTCAGCTATCAGCTTCATTTTCATAACACTCAGCTATATCAATAAGCGCTTCTAAATGTTTTTCATGCTCGTTACATTTTTTATTTTTTTTGCTGACAACTCAAAATATGGAATAGCTGAATGAAAGTCGCCATTATTTTTTAATTCTTCTGCTTTATTATAAAGATTTTTGGCTATTTGGCATGCTAAATCGTCATCTATTCTTAATTTATCTAATAAATTTGCAAGCCATAATTGCATATAATTACTTTCTGGATAATCCTTAATAAAAGCCGAAAAAAGTAAGCTTTTAACGTTTTCTAAACGTTCCCAATCCTTAATTTGTATAGCTAAACGTGCAGCAAGTTCAAAGCACTTTTTAATATTATGCCAAGATTGATCAGTAATATCGTGCATGATATAAGCATCAATTGCTATTTTTACGTGATTAATATTTTTAGGTTTAAGTAATAACCATAATAAATCTGCAATTCTGGCCTTTAAATACGGTTCATTTATATAATCTAGGATTTGCTCAAAAAAAGATAATTCATCTATAGTAAAATCCTCTGGAATTACAGACCTTCTTCCCATTTGAAAGTCTTCAAAAATAGGCTTAAATGGCTCATTTAAGCTATCTGCGACAAGCATTATTGATGAAGCTTTGGAGAGTAGTTCAAAAATCTTCTGACTATCATTTTTTCCAGCATCCGACATTCTTTTTGCTAATGCTTTTAAACTCATTGTGACAGTAGAATAACCATGATGATCACTTTTAGGACTATCAAACTCCCGATTACATTTTAAAAAATTCTCAAGTTTAAGATATGAAATTTCTTGTTTATTATTCATAAAAAATTCTCTTTTTTTAAGGAGACATCATATATTTATATTGTATAAAATCTGTTACTAAAAGTTTAAATTTTCAACTAAATATCTCTCAATTTAACCTAGTATAATTTATGCTAACATCCATTAAATGCCTAATATAATCAATAAATTAAGTTTCACATGATCTCAAAACAATTCAAAGATTTAATTGGAAACTTCTCACTAACTTTTTAGTTGATTTAATCTCATTGAACTAAAAAGAAAAAAACTAATTTAACTTTAATCAAAAAAACAAGTAATCAGTGTCATTCCGAAGACTCATAAATAAACAGAGTATCGATGTAAGCAAATGCTTACATCGATTCAAGCCTTTTGCAGCTAGGCAATCACGTTGTTATTTTCTATTATGAATACATAGAGAGCAGGATGCTCCAGTTAAGAATAATAAGACAGGAATAAAAGGTACGACAGGAGTTATACCTCAGCAACAAATACGAAAAACCTCGACAGGATGTCGAGGTTTTTTTATGGCCAAAAT
>JAHLFF010000179.1 GCA_018883945.1 Candidatus Acinetobacter avistercoris | reverse complement strand
CATTACTGAAGCTTCTTCCATACCCTCTGGACGCTCGTGAGCTTGACGCAAATTTAAAGCTGGGAAATTTAAAATTGAAGATTCTTCGTTAATCGTTCCACTATCAGAGAGTGTCGCCTTAGCAGATAACTGCAATTTGTTATAATCACTAAAACCAAGTGGTTTTAATAATTGTACGAGCGGATGGAACTTAACATTCAATTGTTCAATACGTTTTCGTGTACGAGGGTGTGTTGATACAATAACGGGAAATTGGTATTTCTCAGCAACTGCATTCAACATGTCCACTAAATCTAGGAAATTTTGATCCGAGTTGATATTTTCTTCACGGTGAGCACTCACAATAAAATACTCATGCTCTTTAATATTTAAACGCTCTAAAATATCTGAAGATTCAATTTTTGCTAAATAGTGATTTAACACTTCAAACATCGGACTGCCTGTTTTAATGACTTGATCTGCAGGCAAACCTTCAGCTAATAAATAATCACGTGCAATTGTGCTATACGTTAAATTAATATCAGCAGTATGGTCAACAATTCGACGGTTAATTTCTTCAGGTACACGCATATCAAAACAACGATTCCCTGCTTCCATATGGAAAGTCGGAATTTTACGACGCTTGGCAGGGATCACCGCCATACAGCTATTGGTATCCCCTAAGACCAACAAGGCTTCCGGTTGGACTTCTTCCAACACTTTATCCACAGCAATAATGACATTACCAATCGTCTCTGCACCTGTCGCACCCGCTGCATTCAAAAAGAAATCAGGCTTACGAATACCTAGGTCGGTAAAGAAAATTTCATTCAGTTCGTAATCATAATTCTGTCCAGTGTGCACCAAAACATGATCAAAATATTGATCACATGCGGACATCACACGGGACAAACGAATAATCTCAGGACGCGTGCCAACCACGGTCATTAATTTTAATTTTTTCACAGCGTCAACTCTTAATCTGTTAATGGCATGGCAAAGGTATCGGGTTTTTCACGGTCAAATATTTCATTCGCCCACAGCATCACCACCATTTCATCTTTACCAATATTGGTAATGTCATGTGTCCAACCTGGTACAGTTTCTACAATACGCGTTTCTTCACCCGTGGTTTCTAATTGATAGAATTCACCTGTAACTACATGCTTAAACTTGAATAAAGCTTTACCTTTAATAACCAAGAATTTTTCGGTCTTACTATGATGATAGTGCCCACCACGGGTAATGCCTGGATGTGCAGTAAAGTAGGAAAATTGTCCTGCATCGGGTGTTTTCAGCATTTCTACAAATACACCGCGCTGATCACCATATTTCGACACGCTGTAATCAAATTGGTGGGGCTGTAAAAAGCTCAAATAAGTTGAATAGAGTGCACGAGTCAATCCCGTACCCACACGATCACTGATAAGTGAATCACGTGACTGTTTAAAGCCTTGCAATGTCTTTGCGAGATCACCGACGGTGATTTGATACTCAGGTGTGATTTCAAATGTTGCTTCAACGGTGCTGCTTCCTTGGATGATATTCCAGAAAGTCTCAACTACATCATCAACATACACCAATCGTATCACTGCATTTTCATCATTGATTTGAATCGGCAGATCATTAGCAGTGTTATAGCAGAAGGTCGCTACAGCAGAGTTATAATTCGGACGTGACCATTTACCAAAGACATTGGCTAAACGACAAATGTAGATAGGGTTAGCATTCGCTTGCTGTAAATCAAACAGTGCTTTTTCTCCACCTAGTTTGCTTTTTCCATAGGCATTATCACGTTCAGCCTGAATTGAAGAAGACAAAATAATTGGTGTTTGTTTTTTAGCATCAATTAAGCATTGCGCAATTTTTTGCGTCAAACTCACATTACCCTCAATAAACTCTTGTTCATTGAGCGGTCGATTGACCCCAGCCAAATGGATAATCCAATCGGCTTCAGTGACCGCAGTGGTTAATTCGGCATCGGTGGATTGACGATGAATCTTTAAAATTTCGATGTCATTTTTTTCAGATAAAAATTGAATCAAATTTTTTGCAATAAAGCCATTTGAGCCTGTGACAAGTATTTTCATATCATGCCTCGGGATCAATATATTGACCATCAATGAGGGCACGAATGAAATCGAGTTTCAGCAATAGCTTTTTCATGCCTTCCACGTCTAAGCGTTCAGTATTGTTCGAATTATAGTCTTCAAATTGCTTAATTTTATGATCACCATTTTCAACATATTTCGCATAGTTTAAATCACGCTGATCTGCTGGAACACGGAAGTAATTGCCCTGGTCAAAAGCAACTGCCATTTCTTCACGACTTAGCAATGCTTCAAATGCTTTTTCACCATGACGTGTTCCCATAATTGAAATCGGATGTTCAGGTACCGAAAGGAGCTCAGTTAATGCTTTAGCCAACACTTGAATGGTTGCGGCTGGTGCTTTTTGTACAAAAATATCGCCATTTTCACCATGTTCGAAGGCATACAGAACCAAATCCACTGCATCATCCAAAGTCATCATGAAACGTGTCATGTTTGGATCTGTAATGGTAATTTGTTTGGCTGCACGAATTTGATCTACAAACAATGGAATTACTGAGCCACGTGATGCCATGACATTGCCATAGCGTGTACAGCAAATAGTAGTTTCTGTTTCTTCTAAATTACGCGATTTCGCCACAATGACTTTTTCCATCATCGCTTTAGAGATACCCATTGCATTAATTGGATACACTGCTTTGTCTGTGCTTAGACAGACAATACGTTTGACACGGTTTTGAATTGCAGCTTCCAATACATTTTCTGTACCTAGAACATTGGTTTTCACTGCTTCCATTGGATGGAATTCACATGAGGGTACTTGTTTTAGTGCTGCAGCATGGTAAATATAATCTACACCACGTGTTGCATTTAAAACACTGTTGTAATCACGCACATCACCGATATAAAACTTAAGCTTAGACGATTGATATTTTTTTCGCATATCATCTTGCTTTTTTTCATCACGACTAAAGATTCGAATTTCTTTAATATCCGTTTGTAAAAAGCGTTTTAAAACAGCATTACCAAATGAACCTGTGCCACCAGTAATAAGAAGTGTTTTATTTGAAAAATTCACAATTATTCCATTAAGATATTGATGAGTTTAGATATGTCATTGTCGATCAACTTTAAAGAAGAAGGTAATTCTTCTTCCAATGCCTTTATTATAGACAGTTTGATAGATTCAACACTATTAGGATCAAATATTAAAGAAGGTTTACATACTTCATATGTATAAGGTAAATCAGCGGCAATAATCTTACATCCTCCATCGATTGCTTCAACCAACCCCAAACCAAAACTTTCAGATAAAGAGGGGAAAATTAAATATCCGTGACTCAAATATAAGCGAGCTAGTTTTTCTCTCGACAAAAAACCAACATTATAAATAGGATAGCCTAAAGTATGTTTTTCAGTAACCAAAGAACAAATTTCAACATCACTTTCAGGTACTGTAAGTGTTAAGTGCCCCTCTCTAACATCATCATATGCAAGACAAAATGCCTCTATTAATTTCTTATGGTTTTTATGAGGAGAACTATTACTAACATATATAAATCCTTTATTATTTCTTTCAACCTTGACTTCTGAGAAATTAATTTCTGGATAAAAAGGCAATTTAATAATTTTCTCAAATTTATTATTCAAGTATTTATTTGAAAAATTTCTTTTAACATCTTCAGTTTGTACTAACCAAAAATCTGCATTATTCTTAACAAAATTTAAGATATTTTGCTTAATAAATAAATTTAATTTGTTAAGAGAAGGAATCTCTCTAGGTATTTCTAAAAAAAGTTTCTGATGAAAATAAACTAAAACCCTTGAATTTAACCTAATAGTAGGAGGTAAGTTACCAAAACATATAACATTTGAAAATTTATCTTTATTTTCAATATAAAACTTATGCCTATGTATTATAGAATTACTAATAAAAACTCTACGATTCACATCAATATAATTAAAGGTAGATTCAGTTCTATAATCAAACAAGTAAAATACATCTAAAGAGCTTTTTTCAAAAAAATCTACCATATATTTAAGTAAAACTAATCCTCCGCCATTGTTTACAAATACAGAATCAATAAGCAACATAAAACACCTACCTCTTAAAAAATAAAAAAATATTTTTTATTGTGTTTAGCAATATTTGTAAATTAAACCCTTTGTATAATTTTTTAAACAGAGGAGATAATTTAATTAATTCTTTATTATATTCATATAAATGACAGAAGAGAATTTGACTATCCTCTGAAGAGAGTAAATGCTTTTTAGAGAAATGCTTAAATGCTTTCTTTCCTTTCTCTATTTTGAAATTAGAAATCCTATCCAACTCATGTGATATATCAACTACATAAGTATATGTCGATAAACGCTTCGCATATCCTTGAGTAATTTTTAATACATGGTACCAACACTCTAAATCTTGCCACATTGGCATTTCAGTATCAAAAGCACCACTTATTTTCAAAATATCAGTTTTAATAAAAACCTGATTTCCAATATAGTTCATTACCAAAAGATCTTGTGCGTAGATTTTCTTGGGCTTAAACCAATTTAATATCTTAGCTTTAGTTGGTGGATCAATATCTTCTCTTTGGTCTACTTTTATCAAAGGACTATCAAAATATAAAACAGCCTTTGCATCAGAATTTAAATTTTTGATAAAATTTTCTATGCGATTTGGTAAAAAATAATCATCATCATCTAAGCCTGTAATATATTCACCTTGAGAAGCTTGTATTGCAATATTACGGCTTTCACAAGCCCCCCCATTCTTTTCTTTAAGAAAAATTTTGATTCTTTGATCTATACTAGAAATTTCTTTTAAAAATTCCTGCGTTCCATCAGAAGAATAATCATCAACTATAATAATTTCAATATTTTCATAGGATTGATTGAGAACTGAATTAATAGCTCTTTTAAGTAAATGCAATCGATTAAATGTGGGAATATATACAGTTACAAGCATAAAAATTATCTGTAGAAAAAGCATTCAAACTGCTTGGTTTTAGAAAGAAAAATAATAAGTATCAAGTATAATACAAACCAAAAGAAAAAAGATATAAAACCATGAAAAAGCATTAATATTGAAAATACACCTAATATTTGACTTTCAATTTTTGTACCAAATTTATTTACCAAAAAATAAACTATAAACAACGAAATCACAATATATACTATAAAAAATAATCCGCTCGCACCCAAAACAATTAGCCAACCAATAATACCTGTATTTAAATTAGATTGAGTCGCACCAAAACTATATTTAGCAGTAATACTCATCAAAGGCTCTTTTACATCTAAAGATAACTGTCTAAATAAAATATCTTGAATAACCCCATCCAAATAATAAGGTTTAATTTCACCCCTATCATAGCTTAACTGATAGAAAACTTTATCTCGATTTATTATTTCAAGCTGCCCTAAACTTTGCATTCTAGCAAGAATATAATTTAGGCTTTCCTTTATATTATCTTGAGTATATATTTGAGAAATATTTATTTCATCACCAGCTCGAATCGCCCATTTAAATTCAACAAAAAGTGGAGAAAAAATTAAAACAGAAATTAAAATAAAGAAATATTTTAAGAATTGACTAATCAACACCCCCCCCGATCTGATAATATATAAAAAAAATGCTAAAAATATCACAGATATCCAACCCCTAAAAATCGAGGAGATAATACATATAACGATATTTAAGTAAAAAAACTTATTAGACTTTAATCGAGGTGCCATTATAAAAACAAAATATTCTATGGGGAAAAAATTCAAGAACATATATAATAAATATGGTGTGGTACTCTCATCCATCATTATACCAACCGTTCCATAACCATATTTATATGATACAAAAAGAAGAAAAAGCTGACTAATTAACAAAAACCAACCAACCTTATTGCCATACCTTCTAATTTGATTATTATTTTTTTTTGTTAAATAAAAAATATAAATAAAAAATAAACTTAATGTTTGATAAATGAAGAACTCACCCAAAATAGAGGCATCGAAATTAAAATAACGCCCCTCCACCAAAACATTATCAAAGATAGCAGCAAAAATAAGAAATAAAAAATTAAATAAAAAATAAATTATAAAACAAAGGAATACAGCATCAATTTGATATTTATTTCGGTAATTCACTAGTTATCCCCAAATAAATCACGAGTATATATTTTTAATTGGTACTCTTCTAAATCATTATGCATACGATTTGCTACGATTACATCTGATAAAATTAGAAATTTTTTCAAATTATTTTGAACTATATAACCATCATATGACTCATCATTTATTGTTGGCTCATAAACAATAATATCTATATTGTATTCTTTCAACTCTCTCATAATATCTTGAATTGCTGAGTCTCGAAAGTTATCTGAGCCCGCTTTCATGGTAAGGCGATATATACCAATCACATTTGGACGCTTTTTAAGAATTTCTTTTACAATAAATTGCTTACGCGTTTTATTAGAGTGAATAATCGCTTGAATTAGATTTTGAGGAACATCTTTATAATTAGCTAACAATTGTTTGGTATCTTTTGGCAAACAATACCCCCCATAACCAAATGAAGGGTTGTTATAATGATTACCAATACGTGGATCTAAGCTTACACCACTAATAATATCAAAACTATTTAAATCATGTTTAGCACAGTAGGTATCTAATTCATTAAAATAAGCTACACGCATAGCTAAATACGTATTAGAAAACAATTTAACAGCTTCTGCTTCAGTCGAATCCATACAACGTATTGGAGCATTTTTTTCAATAGTTGCATCTAAATAGAGCTGAGCAATTGCTTCACCACGCTCAGATTTTTCACCCACAATAATTCGTGATGGATATAGATTATCGTATAACGCTTTTCCTTCACGCAAAAACTCTGGTACAAAAACAATTTGATTGGTTTTAAATTTTTCTTTTAGCTGTGCCGTATATCCCACTGGTATGGTCGATTTTATAATAATTGTTGCCATGCTGTTGATCGGCAAAATTTTTGCGACAACATTTTCAATGGATGATGTATCGAAATAATTCGTTTCAGCATCGTAATTGGTTGGCGTTGCAACAATAATATAATCGGCATCTTGGTATGCTACTAATGGATCAAGTGTTGCACTTAATTGTAAGGTACTATCAGAAAAAGATTTTTCAATATATTCATCAGCAATAGGAGATTGACGCTGATTAATCATCTCAACCCGCTGGGCATTAATATCCAAACTAGTGACATAGTGATCTCGTGCAAATAATACCGCATTGGATAAACCTACATATCCCGTGCCTACTACACAAATTTTATATTTCGACATTTTACCTAACCAAACCATTAAATCTAAGATTTTCCCGTCCTTTCAGTATTAATTTATATAAGTAAATACCTGAAATAATAAGAAGAATCAACCAAAGTATCTTAAAGCACCAGAATAATTTTTCTTGAAGTACAGCATTAGCAATTGCGAAACCAATCATTAAAAATACAATAGTGTACATTTTTTTACGCGGAAAACTTTTCCATGCAATAACAGAAAACTCTGTCCTAAGTACGAAAAAAACTAGAAATGCCAAACCACTACTTATACTTGCACCTAAAGCCCCATAATGGGGTGTTAATACAAAATTTAATAATATAGCCGCTAAAAGAGCACCCAAAGAGGCATAAAGGGAAAAATAAGATTTCCGACTAATCCCTATTCCCACAACTGTTGTTTCTGAAAGTGTATACAACAATGGAGCAATTAAAGCTGGCATAACAATATATTGAACTGCATTATACTGCTCTGGCAAAACCAAAGCGATAACATTTGCAAACAAATCCACTAGCGAGATAATAAAGACAATTATAATAGTCAAATACCAGCTAATATCATTAATTTTATCTAAATTTTTATTCTCTTTCACCCACTTATAAACAGTTGGAGCCCAAACAGTCGAAAAGATACTTTGAACAATAATTGCAATCGCAGCAAAACTGGTCGCTATGGAGTAAATACCAAGCTCAGTAAAAGTTGAATAGGTTTTTAAAAATATTCGATCTATTGAATTCAAGCCCCAAAAAGCTATACCACCTACAACTAGCGGCATACCGAATAGTAACAATGGCTTCAATTCAACAAATCTAAGATTAAGATTCTCTTTAGAGAACCATTCATTCTTGGTATTCCATGCAAAAACTAAACAAGCCATAAGACTTGAAATTGCTAGTGCAAATAGTAAATGAATAAAATGTTTATCCTCATAAAAAAATACAAAGGCGATCAAAAGTACAATATTTATCAGTTTCGGCCAAATTTGGCTCATAGAAAAAAGAAAAGCTTTCTCTTGCATTCTTAATATTAGAGAAAAAAAACGTGTTAAATAATTCGTGATAAATGCTATAACAACTAAGATACTCATCCAAAAATCTTGTTCATCAAATAAATAATTTGACAAAAGATAAGGATTAATCACGAGAATAAGACTACAAAATAAAAGAAGAGAGAGTCCAGGTAAAGTAACCTGCTTCCATAAGTTTTTCTTATTTTCTTTTTCGTGATACTCTCTGACGTAAGCCTGATCTAGGCCTAATCCAAATAACATTGTTGAAAGGGCAATGATCACCTGTAAAAATGCTATACGACCAATATCTTCTACACTAAAAAACCAAGCTGTCAAAGGTAGCGTAATAAAACCCAAAAAGGCCCCACCAATGGGACCTATTGCAAAACCACCAATCTTTCTAATATTCATTTTATGTTTTTGCCAATTTTAAAATTTTTTTCACATGGTTTTCTATTGTGTTTTTTGAAAGCAACAGACTCAGAATTGACCTATTTTCTAAAACTATATTTTCTTCTAATCTCTCTCCGAGAGATTTAACTTTCTCTAATTCTTGAATAGAAAAAATATGCATTCCTTTACTTTTTAAATATGAATATAATGGATTTTCCTCTCTAAGAAATACCTTTGCACCTAAATATAACATTGTAACAATATTACCGTAAGCTTGCTGACGACAATGGTTCATTATCACATAGCCACAGCTACTAATGTTTTCAATATACTCACTCAAAGGCATAAAATTTACTAAAGGTTTAAAACTTTCTCCAAAATATTTAACACCTTGATTCTCAACATATCGAGAATATTTTTTATCGCCATAACTTAATGGGCAAATTATTTTAGCATTACCGATATCTATCCCCATTAACAAACTAAATGAGTCTATATGATTACTAGTATAAGATGCGCTATTCCCAATCAAAATATTGTAGCCAGTGACTCTCTTATATTCTAAATCTTTCGCAAAATAATTCTCCAAGTTCCCATAATTAAAAGAAATATATTTAGGAAATTTTATATTACCCAAATTTTCTTTCACCATATAATACTCAGATTCTAAAACAGGAGAAAAATAGTTAATTCTTTCAATAAGCTCAAATAAATCAAAACTCGAACTCATTCTAAAAATCTTTCTAGCTAAATTAGTTAGTCGAACTCTTATTAAGTCTATTAAATTTAAATAACCTAAATTACCAATTAAATCTTTTGTTTCTTTTAAATATAAATTCTGGTTAATAAAATCGTAATAATCATAGCCCCACCCTATCCAAATAATTGGGATATTTTTATTAGCCTTTAATAATAATCTACCCCAAATTGGGGCTAAAGAATGAACTACAATTAAATCATAATTATTAATTAAGGATTCTATATCTCTTGGATTCTTTATAATAAATGCCTTATTTTTAACAAATTTCAAACTTTTATTTCTTGAATAGACCACTAGATCATTTTCTACACAACCAAAAGTATTAAAAGTTGATAATGCCATATCTACAAATTTATCATCAGGAGATAAATGTAAGATTTTCTCAGTTTTTTCCATCTCTGATACTAGCCTATCACTTTTAATAATTTAGCAGGATTACCCACCATTACATGATTGGCTGGAACATTCTTAGTGACTACTCCACCCATACCAATCATTGCGCCTTCTTGTATGTATATTTTTTCTCTCACTGTGGCATTGGTTCCAATTTCAACATAATTTTCTAAAACAACATTTCCGGAAATAGACGAATTTGGAGCTATTGTAACAAAGTTTTTTAGTTCAACATCATGAGCAATAGTAGCGTTAGTATTCACAATAGTATGCTTACCAATTTTTATATTTACGGTTAGAATTGAGCCAGCACATACAATAGAGCCCTCCTCAATAAACACATCCGTACCTATAATTACCGATGGATCAACTAATGTTGCAAAATGATATTCACGGTTAAAAAAATATTGCTCAACAATCTTTTTTCGAGATCTAGGATTCCCAATAGCGATTAAAAATTCACAATCAATATATTCATTTACTTTATCTAAAGGACCCAATACTTTAACACCCATAATTTGAGTATTCTGTTTATCAGGACTGCTATCTAAGAATCCCAGTACTTCGCGTCCAGAACGCTTTGCCATCCAAGCAACTTCCTTCCCCATACCACCAGCACCTACAATAACTAACTTTTTCATTACTTAGTCCTTAATCAAAGCAATTATTTTTTTACACTCTTCTATCGATAATGTTGGATATAAAGGTAAACATAAAATCCTATCAGACAACCACTTTGCATTAGGTGTAAATGCTGCATATTTTTCGTAGATTTTAAATTCAGTCATTATTGGATAGAAATATTTACGTGCAAAAATATTATTAGCCTTGAGTTTTTCAAATAAATCATCTCGACTTAACGGATAATGTTCATCGATCACTATTGGAAAATATGCTGAATTATCTTTTTCCAATCCTAATCGTTCTAAACAGCGAATACCTTTTACATCAGACAATAATTCACGATAAGTCTTATCTATTTGGTTACGCAACCCTAAAGTCTGGTCAATATTTTGTAGCTGCAACAAGCCTAGTGCAGCATGGATTTCACTTAGCTTTCCATTCAACGCAACTGCATCAACAGTCGTTTCATTTTGAATTCCAAAATTTCTCAACTGATCAATATGTTTCTTCATCTCTGCCGAATGACAGACAATTGCCCCACCCTCAAAAGTATTAAAAACTTTTGTCGCATGAAAACTAATAACACTTAAATCGCCATAATTTAAAAGACTTTGTCCTTTATAATTAATACCAAAGGCATGCGCTGCATCATAAATAAGCTTCAGGTTACTTTGATCTGCTATTCGCTGTAAACGCTCTACATCACAGGGAATGCCGTAACAATGCACAGGCATAATAGCAACTGTTTTTTCAGTTACGGCCTGTTCTACTTTTTCAGGATCAATATTTGAAGTTATAGGGTCAATATCAACAAAAACTGGCGTTAGATTATTCCAAATAATAGAATGTGCAGTAGCAATGAACGTATAAGGCGTTGTGATTACCTCTCCCTCAGTTAAATTTAAAGCCTGTAGCGCTGTAACAAGTGCAATTGTTCCATTATTAAATAGTGATATATAAGGAACACCTAGATATTCACATAATTCTTTTTCCAACTGCTGATGTAAAGGACCACAATTGGTTAAAATTTTATTTTCCCAAATTTGTTCTAAGTAAGGAATAAATTTTTCAAGATCAGGTAAAACAGGTTGTGTCACATAAATTGCTTGAGACATTTTAAGCTTCCGCCAGAGAAATTAAATATTGACCATAATCATTTTTACTCATACTTTGGCCGAGTATTAAAACTTGATCCTTAGTCAACCAACCATTATTCAGCGCTATTTCTTCTAAACAAGCGACTTTATAACCCTGACGTTTTTCTATAGTTTCTACAAATTGAGCCGCTTGCAACAAACTTTCATGTGTCCCCGTATCTAGCCATGCAAACCCTCGTCCCAGTAACTCAACACTTAAGTCACCACGTTCCAAATACATTTGGTTCACAGTTGTGATTTCAAGCTCACCCCGTTCCGATGGTTTTACAGACTTTGCAATTTGAATCACATCATTGTCGTAAAAGTAAAGACCTGTCACTGCAAAATTAGACTTAGGCTCCGTAGGTTTTTCTTCTAAAGATACAGCTCGTTTCTGCTCATCAAACTCGACTACACCAAAACGCTCAGGGTCTTTAACTTGATAACCAAATACCGTTGCGCCTTTCTGACGCGAAACAGCTTCTTTCAGCATAGGCGTAAAGCCTTGACCATAAAAAATGTTATCACCAAGCACTAAACAGACATTGCTGTCACCAATAAAACGTTCACCGATAATAAAGGCTTGAGCCAAACCATCTGGGCTTGGTTGAATCGCAAATTCAATATTTATTCCAAATTGAGATCCATCACCCATTAACCGTTTAAAACCATCAATATCTTCAGGTGTACTAATAATCAATACTTCACGGATACCCGCAAGCATCAAAACAGAGAGTGGATAATAAACCATAGGCTTATCATAGATTGGCAGTAGTTGTTTAGAGACACCTTTAGTAATTGGATATAACCGCGTACCCGAACCACCTGCTAAAATAATGCCTTTGGTCGTTGTTATATTACTCATACTTCCACACCTAGTCTTTCACGTTGGTAGCTACCATCTTGTACTCGATGGCACCATTCTAAATTATTCAAATACCATTCAACTGTTTTACGAATACCTGTTTCAAAAGTTTCTTCTGGCTTCCAACCAAGCTCTTTTGCTATTTTAGAGGCATCAATTGCATAGCGTAGATCATGACCTGGTCGATCCTTCACAAAAGTAATTAAAGATGCGTACGGTGTTTGATTTGCTTGCGGTCTTAGCTCATCTAAAATTGTACAAATGGTTTTAACCACATCAATATTTTGCTTTTCATTATGACCGCCAATATTATAAGTTTCACCCACCACACCTTCTGTAACAACCTTGTACAAAGCACGTGCATGGTCTTCAACATATAACCAATCACGGATTTGATCACCCTTACCATAGATGGGTAAAGCTTTACCTTCTAGCGCGTTTAAAATCACCAAAGGAATGAGTTTTTCTGGAAAATGATAAGGTCCATAATTGTTTGAACAATTGGTCACGATCACGGGTAGACCATAGGTCCTGTGCCAAGCACGAACCAAATGATCTGAACTGGCTTTACTTGCAGAATAAGGAGAACTCGGTGCATACGGAGTCGTCTCTAAAAACAGATCATCCGTCCCCTCTAAATCACCATAGACCTCATCGGTCGAAATATGATGAAACCGAAAAACATTTTTGTTATCTTGCTCTAAATTATTCCAATAATTTCGCGTTGCCTCCAATAATTGGTAAGTCCCAATAATATTGGTTTCAATAAAGGCAGCCGATCCAGTAATTGAGCGATCAACATGTGACTCAGCTGCTAGATGCATGACAGCATCTGGCTTAAATTGATTAAATATCTGATCTAAAGCATCGCGATTGCAAATATCTGTATGTGAAAATTGATAGCGCTCATTATTAGTCACATCGACAAGTGACTCCAAGTTACCTGCATAAGTTAACTTATCGACATTCAGCACAATGTCATGCGTATTTCCAATAATATGGCGTATGACAGCTGAACCAATAAAACCCGCACCACCTGTAACTAAAATTTTCATTCTAAAAAAAACACCCTTTTAATGTTCTATCAATTACGCTACATTCATTTTTTAAATTTGATAAGATGTCAAAAAATACCTCAATAATTGATTTAAATCACATATGGTTAAATATATTTATATTGAAACACGCTAATCCGAGTAATATAACGCCATTATAATCATAGTTATTTTTTTATTACATAGCTTCAACATCAATTCAACTAACTATTTATTTGCTTAACATTAAAATATATGTTTTTAGTGATTTTTATAATAGAATTTGCGATTATTAAAAATGTAAAGTTACAATACAATATAATTTAAAGGGTTTTGATGGTGAAGTTTCAACACACGTCTATTTTTTTAACAATAGCACTTATTTTTTCAGGCTGTGCGACAACTTCTGGCCTTCAAACTTATGACATTCCGAATGAAGGTGCTTATCAAACAGAACAGGGCGCACAGTTAAATGTGGTGCAGTTGACTCAAGAAAATATACCCTTGATCACCAATCAAACACAACTCCCAGCCTCTCAAATTTCCCATTTATTTCAAAATAAACAAACGACTTATCGTTTGGCTGCTGGGGATGTACTGTCTATTCAACTTTGGGCTTATCCAGAGATCACACCACCAGTGACGGATTCTGGTAATGCACGCGCTTTAGGTTATACCATTGACTTCAATGGTAATATTTATTTGCCTTTAGTGGGGCAATTGCATGTTGCAGGTAAAACACTTTCTGATGTGAATCGACTGTTAAGAAGTCAGTTTTCAAAGTATTTAAAACATCCCGATGCTGTCGTTCGAGTATTATCTTATGAAGGTCGTCGATATTTTGTGAATGGTCAAGTGCTTAAAAGTGGTCAATATAACTTAAATGACCAACCTGTAAGCTTATATACTGCCTTAAGTATGGCGGGTGGCATAAACCCTGAAAAAGGTGATAACACCAATATTCAGTTGGTCCGTGATGGCCAGACCTATGCGCTCAACTCTCTAGATTTAGAAAAAACAGGATTTTCACTGCATAACTTACTCATTCAACCCAATGACACTATTTTTATTAATGCCAAACAGAATCAAAAAATCTACGTAATGGGTGAGTCGAATAAAAGCCAAGGCCTTGAAATACGTGATCAAGGCATGACACTTAGTGATGTTCTGGGTGAGAGTGAAGGCATCAATCCTCTTTCTGCAAGTGCTGCACGTATCTTCGTCATGCGTACAAATTTAGACACTAAAACATCGACGGTTTATCATTTAAACCTGAGTAGTCTTGGGAATTTAGCTTTAGCCAATCAATTCAATATGCAAAAAAATGATATTGTTTATATCGATGCGACGGGATTAACGCGCTGGCAACGTGTGATCAGCCAAATTGTTCCGTTCTCAAGTGCACTCTACTCTTTCGATCAATTGGGTAGATAAAATGCAGTTTAAGAATATTTTGGTGGTTTGTGTAGGGAATATTTGTCGTAGTCCAATGGCCGAATACTTGCTTAAACAGCAACATCCAGAGTTAACGATTGATTCAGCAGGTTTATCTGCGATGATTGGACATGCAGCGGATGATAAAGCCATTGCGTGTATGGACAGTTTAGTCATTGATATGCGAACGCATATTGCCAAGCAAATCAATGCCGAGTTAATTAAAAAATCAGAATTGATCTTAGTGATGAGTTCAAATCAACAAAAACATATAGAACAGACTTGGCCTTTTTCTAAGGGTAAAGTCTTTCGTTTGGGACACTGGCAAGGAAGAAATGTGCCCGATCCGTATCAACATGATCAAGCTTTTTTCGAAGAAACGTGTCGTAACATTCAATCCTATGTTGCGGATTGGAAATCACATATTTAAATTTATTTAGTAGTTTTTTATGAAGCAAAATTCAACAACAAATGACGACACCATTGACTTAAAAGCGTTATTTTTTTCACTGATTTCTCAGTGGAAAATCATTGCCCTGTGTATTATTCTTGCATTAATCTGCGCTCTACTCTATTTAAGGGTAACAACACCGATTTACTCTACAGACGCGATGGTGCAAGTCGAGGAAAGTAAAGGTGCTGGAGCAGCGGCATTACTTGGAGACTTAAGTAAAGCAGTCCCAGGTGGTATCGGTGGGAAATCACCAGCCGATGCGGAAATAGAAATATTAAATTCTCGTATGATTCTAGCTAAAGTCATACAAGATTTAAGACTCGATATTCGAATTCAAGACAATGAAGATAGCCTCTTTGGTCGCGTTATTGAACAAAATAAAAATCAAGTCAATTATTCTAACAACATAGTTCAATTCAAGAATAAAAAATCTGAATTTGTGATTAAGCATTTTGACGTTCCCCATTATTATTTTGATAAACCGCTTAAGTTAAACTTTATTGAAGGACAAAAGTTTAACTTCAGTTTTAAAGACCACATTGTTTTTGAAGGCTCATTCAATCAATTAAGCTCCCATCAAGATCAATACGGACAGTGGAAAATTGAAATATTTAACAAAAAACCTTTTGCACAAAGCTTTACGATTAGAAAACTATCAGTTCCCGCTGCAGTACAACTCGTTAAATCAAACTATAGTGTTGCAGAAAAAGGAAAACAGTCTGGAGTTATTGGTCTCAACTATAATGGTCAAGATAAAAACCATATTACTGATGTCCTAAATCGAATATTAACCGTATATCATGCTCAAAATATTGAACGTAAAAGCTTAGAATCTAAACAAACCCTCGGTTTCTTAGACAAACAACTACCAGAACTGAAGAAACAATTAGAAGTCTCTGAAATTAAGTTTAACCAGTTCCGTGAAAAATATAATACGGTTGATGTCACTCAAGAATCTGAGTTAATGCTTAAGCAAAATGTTGAACTTGCTAAGATAAAAATTGAATTGCAACAACAACAAGCAGAACTCGGATCTAAATACACTAACGATCATCCACTCATGGCAGCGATCAATGCTCAACTGGCAGAAATCGACCAAAAAACTGCTGAGATGATGCAAACTATCAAAAAGCTTCCCGAAACACAGCGATTATATTTACAACTCTATCGTGATGTAAAAGTTAATAATGAACAATATACGGCACTCCTCAATAGCTACCAGCAATTAAAAATCGCTGAAGCGGGTGAAATTGGTAATGTGCGCATTATTGATTATGCTATTGAACCTGTTAAACCCATTAAACCTCGCTCACTTATCGTACTAATACTTTCGATCTTTGTGGGCGGTTTTATTGGTGTACTTATTGCCTTAATCAACAATCTATTAAGAACAGGCATTAAAGATTCTGCACAAATTGAAAATGAGTTGGATTTACCTGTTTATGCAACTGTGCCTCGCTCTCCGAAACAAGAAAGCCGTCTTCAATCCTTAAAAAAGAAGAAGAATATTCCTATTCTTGCGCTTAAAAATAGTGATGATATAGCGATTGAAAGTTTACGCAGTATGCGTACAGCCATTCAGTTTGCGCTGAGTGCGGCTAGAAATAATATCATTATGATTTCTGGACCTGCGCCTGAAGTCGGTAAGTCCTTTATTTCGACTAACTTGGCAACTATTTTGGCGCAAAGTAATAAGCGTGTATTGATTATCGATGCAGACTTACGTCGCGGTTACTTACATAAGTATTTTAATCTTGAGGTGACACCAGGGTTATCAGAATATTTAAATAGCCAAAATACTTTAAACGATATTATCCGTGAAACTGAAGTCCCTGGTTTACACGTGATGAGTCGAGGTAAAAGCCCAACCAATCCATCTGAAATGTTAGGTTCAGATAAATTCAAGTCATTACTTGAAGAACTATCAACTCAATATGATCATGTGATTATTGATACGCCTCCAGTATTAGCTGTAACAG
>JAHLFF010000178.1 GCA_018883945.1 Candidatus Acinetobacter avistercoris | reverse complement strand
TAATGCATTCTCGGTTAAAGCGTCATGTGAACGGCGCATGTCACGGCGAGAGCGACTTTTACGGTTTTGCTGAACGGCCATGATGGCTCCTTACAAAGATCGAAAAAATGGATCAGAACAAATTCGATTGCGTTATACATAAAGTATAACACAAAAATTAGTTAAGTTTACCCTTCAAACCTGCCAAAACATCAAACGGATTATCCCGTTTTTCTTCAACAAGCTCTTCTACGGCAGGTTGATGCTTATGCACACAAGACTCATGCTTAGGCGACAAAGGCATCAACAATAACAACTCATCTTCTATCAGTGCCAGTAAATCAGCGGTTGCAGGTGCATCAAATGTACCTTTAACTGTTGCTTCACTCTCACCTAAAACGATGAAATCAGCATCCTCATCCAAGCGCTCTATCAGTGACTCATCATCGATCAAGGCTAAATGAAAATCTAAAACGAGAGGTATCTCAACAGTATCCAAACAACGTTGGCATTCCATTGGGGCTTTCGCTTCGACGCTGCCATCTAACCAAACGACGCGATGATACGCGTCCATTGATAGCTTACAGTCCATTTTGATCAATTGATCATCAATTGACCCAACAGCTTCACGGGAAATTCGAACAAAGCGTGACAATGGCAGGATACCTGACCATGTAAAACCTTGCTCTGCCCATTTAAACGGCTCAATCTGTGCCGGAAAGGTATTTGCTGACATAATTAAGGCGGCAATTCTACAAATTCATAAGTACTCTGTCAAAGATTAAGATACAATTTTGCACTTATTCAGACAGATCATTTGGGTAATACAAGCCATGCATCAGTTGCAGCCGCAACCTGAAGTCACAACTTCATTACAGTTAAACTATCCTTTGACCTTAAATTCAATAGATTACTTAGACCGCGTGCAACTCGCACCTTGGGTAAATCTTCAAACTGAAGCTCAACAGGTAGACTGGCTTATCTTACACTTTAATTACTGGTTTTCCCACTTAAATGTCACTTTGATCAAAGGTGATTTTGAACCAGAATATTTCCCTGCAACTTCAACAACTTCCGCTAGAATTCAGTTTGCGCATGGTTTTTTTAACAGCGCTTTACACGAAATTAGTCATTGGAGTATTGCTGGCGAAAAAAGACGCCTATTGCCTGATTTAGGCTATTGGTACGCGCCAGATGGTCGTACACAAGAGCAGCAAGCTCTATTTGAACAGGTGGAAGTCAAGCCTCAAGCGATTGAATGGCTATTTGCTACTGCTTTTGGCCGGCAGTTCCGTGTATCCCTAGATAATCTCACTGGTGAAGGTGGAGATGGTTCGGTCTTTAAAGATCAAGTATATGCTCAGATAGAACGTTTTTTTAAGGGTGAAAATAAGCTTCCCCGAGACGCTCAACGTTTTATCCATCATATTTGTCAATGCTGTCGCCAAGGTCAAACATTACAGATCGATGAATTTAGTAGATCAATGCTAGATTGACTCTAAATTTTTTCTTAATTTGATCACGGTTCGTTAAATTGATGATGGGATGATGGATAGTTAGCTTGAAAATAATGGTTATTTTGATTAATCAAGAGGCTGAATAAATAGATCTATTGAATAAAATCTCACATGGGGTCTTATCAAATATTGATACACCCTACATATATTCTTCAGGCAAAGTTGAGCTAAAGGAATTGAAAACCACCTCCACATCACGTCATAATCATTTCTCTAAGTTCATGTCTATAAGTTCATGTGAATAAATTCATATGGATAAAGCTAGGCAATTACAGTCATATGAATAAAATCGTGCGACTACAATTTAACCCCAGCCCATATGAATAAAAATATCAGGAGAGAATAATTATGCTGCACTTAAGAGTACATCCTGACAACCCACAATCACGCTTAATTAGTCAAGCCGTAGAACGTATTCGAGCAGGCGATGTCGTGGTTTACCCTACGGATGCTGCGTACGCCATTGGCTGTCAAATTGGAAATAAAAGCGCGATGGAACGTATCGCACAAATTCGTGATTTGGGTCCTAAACATCAATACGCTATTCTCTGTGCCGATTTATCAGATTTGGCAACATATGCAAAAGTAGACAATGCCACCTACCGTTTGTTGAAATCAAACACCCCTGCCGTGACCACTTATATTTTATCCGCAACAAGTGAAGTTCCTAAAAGATTAATGCATCCAAAGAAAAAAACGATCGGTTTACGCGTACCGAACAATACCGTCTGTCAAATGTTGCTTAAAGAATTGGGTGAGCCTTTGTTGACCAGTACACTCATTTTACCGGGACAAACAGAACCCTTAGATGACCCTTATGATATCGAGGAACAACTTGAAAAAAGAATTGATGTCTTTATTGACAGTGGCTTAGGTACATTAACCACCACCAGTATCGTCGATTTAACAGGTTTGAATCCTGAGATTATTCGTCGAGGTGTCGGAGATGTAAGTGCCTTTGAATAAACTCAATGCTTAAAAGACACTTTTTGATAAATGTTAAAAATTCATTTGGATAAATGAATTCTTTCATAAGTTATTATTTATACAGCATATTCATTATTATTCCTTCTTCCTAACCTTCACCAAAAGGAAGAAGGATTTTCAAACATCAGTTTATTTCCAATCAATGATCACTTTTGATTTATGAAAGAGGTTTAATGATGATAAGTTAGTGATGATCATGGATACAGATCAATTCATACAACTCAAGTCATATAACTCAAGTTATATAACCCATGAAGCACAGATGAGCTCAATACTTTGGATGGTTTAAACGACTTCATTCACAGCTTATGTTCAGTTGTGACTGAAGTGAGAGTCAAAGCTAAACGAGCAATGTATATACAATACCCATCTAGTCATGCCCATTGAACAATGCTGCCTAATATTTTTAATCCTGATACAGCTTCATAAAATCACTTAAACGTAGTTTTTGTTGTACTTGTTCATCAAAATTTTCTATTGATAACCACGCTTGATATGCCTTGTCTAAGAGCAACCACTCTTCATCTAGCATCGAAAACCAAGCTGTATTACGATTGCGACCTTTAGCAATTCGATCTTGACGAAAAATACCCTCAAATTGAAAACCATAACGTAATGCAGCTCGTTTAGATGGCTGATTGAAATCATCACACTTCCATTCAACTCGTCTAAAGCCTTGCTCAAAACAGCATTTTAATAATAGATAGATCGCCTCAGTCGCAGCTGTTGACTGTTTCATCAAATGAGAAAAGTAAACATTTCCAATTTCCACAACCTGACTCTGACTACGAATATTGAGTAATGCAATCCACCCTACAATTGTACCCTTACCCTCAATTAAATAATGAATTGATTCAGGGAAATCGAACGAACGATCCAAGGATGATTTTAAATCAACAATGGTTTTAAATCCCGCATAAGGTAAATATGTCCAGCAGCGATCATCAGATTCAGATTGAGTAGCTTGCCAAAGCTGATCTAATTGTAGTTGTGAAACAGCAGACTTCTTAAGGCTGAGCAAATTAACATGAGACCCGAATAAATCCCCGTCCTTGAATTGAATCGGCTGAGTATTTTGTATTACAGCCCCTACAGACTGACCATATTTATTTTCTTCTACACATTGATATTTTTTAATCATGACTCATCGCTCAATTATTATCTGGTCCAAATCATATCTTTCTTTAACTTTCGTTCGAGTAGACCTCTTTTCATCAGTCATTTTTAAACAACCTAAGTCTTTTAAGCAATATGCTCACCATCAGTATTTCTTATTCATAACCGCTTTCCTCAAGGAGAAGAAATTTTGTATAACGATTAATTCCACTCAATGATTTTTTTGAGTGATGGAAGAGTTCAAGCATCAAAGGAAACGGAATGAATAGCGCTTTGAAGCGTCTAAAAAAATTAAACAAACACGATAATAACAACCAGTTCTCATAAAAATGAATAGTGTCTATTTATTTTGTGTTTTTTATCGTAATATCCGTTTTTGCAATTTATTCATTTTTCGTTTTCCGTTAGAATATAGCCATATTTTATGCAATTCGAATCACTATCTTTTGGATTGATTTCGATAAGTGATCTCCTGAATCGCCCTATCATGCTTTTGAAAATTCGCGTGGCTAATAACTGTAATGACTCTAGTAAACCATAATCCTATGGAACAACAACCACTTATTCGCGTTCTAGATGAGTGGCAAGAAACAATTCCAGCGGATTTATATATTCCACCTGCAGCATTCGAAATTCTTTTAGAACATTTCGAAGGTCCACTCGATTTTTTAATTTACTTAATTCAGAAAAATGGTTTTGATTTATTGCAGGTAGATATTGCACCAATTGCGACCCAATATTTGTCATATATTGACAATATGAAGTCCTTAGATATTGAGTTAACAGCGGACTATATGGTGATGGCGGCATTATTGGCCGATTTAAAATCAAGATTACTTTTACCCAAACCAAAATCGATTCATATAGAGAAAGATCCTAAGCAAGAACTGATCGATCGCTTAGAAACTTATTTAAGAATAAAAAATGCAGCAGAACGTTTAGGTAAGATGCCGATCTTAGATCGAGATACGTTTAATACCAACGTTTCTCTTGGCCAGACCGCAGTTGCTTCAGAAATTTATTCTGCTGACCTATTGCGTGATGCTTTATTTTGCATTTTTAATCGTCCTGAACCTGTCATACATCAAATTATCCAAGAACCTGTATTACTTGAAGAACGTATCGCATACATCGAACATATGGTTGCATCAGGCGAAGTCCTTGGTTTTGAAAAGTTACTCAAACCCAGTCAAGGTCGTATGGGTTTAGTGGTTACTTTCATGGCTATTTTGGAATTATCACGCCACCAAAAGGTTCAGATTATTGCATCTGGTATTGAGGCACCTTTGACGATTCAAGGGATTCCTTCATGACTGTTGATCAATCAGGCGTCTTTAACAATGAAGAACTCTATCATGACGTTCTCATGCAGCTTGAAGCGATCATCTTCGCCAGCGATGCACCTGTTTCAATTGCACGTTTAAAAGAAGCGTTTCAGGATCAATATACGAAACAACAATTGCGTGCTTATTTACAACAGCTCGCAGTTTTACAACATGGTCGTTCAATTGAGCTCGTCGAAATTGCTCAAGGTTTTCGTTTTCAAGTGCGTGCCAAGTATAGAAGCACCATCGCACAAGTTTGGCCTGAGCGACCAACCAAATTATCACCATCACTGTTAGAGACTTTAGCAGTGATTGCTTATCATCAGCCCGTAACCCGAGCAGATATTGAGCAAATTCGTGGAGTGACGAATAACAGTCAATTATTAAGAACGTTATTCGAATGGAACTGGATTAAAGAATCTGGGTTCCGTGAAATTCCAGGTAGACCAGCGTTGTTAGTTACAACGCCACAATTTTTGAATGCATTTGGACTAAATTCTTTGGTTCAATTGCCTCCCCTACAGGATGCCAAGGAAGCTTTTATGGCTTTGGATGTGCAAGCACCCAAGTCTTAAATAGGTGAACTGTTGATGATTATTTCTAAGGTTATGCTGTTATGAGTGAAAAATTGCAAAAGGTATTGGCACGAGTAGGTTTGGGTTCTCGCCGTTATATGGAAGAAGTCATTGCTGCCGGTCGTGTCAGTGTCAACGGCCAAGTTGCTCAAGTGGGCGAACGCATCGAACCAACTGATGAGCTTCGCATCGATGGTCGTAAGGTCGCGTTTGAAATTGAAGATGAAATTCGTCGTCGTGTTTTGATTTACTACAAACCTGAAGGTGAGATTTGCTCACGTAGTGATCCAGAAAACCGTCCAACCGTCTTTGAACAACTTCCGTCTATTCCAGGCGATCGTTGGGTGATGGTCGGCCGTCTAGACATTAACTCAACTGGTTTGTTGATGTTTACAAATGATGGTGAGTTGGCGAATCGTCTTATGCACCCATCTAATGAAATTGAGCGTGAATACGCTGTTCGTGTAATGGGCGAAGTGACGCCTCAATTGAAAAAGAATATGACTACTGGCGTTGTTTTAGATGACGGCCCTGCCAAGTTTGAATCGTTCTCTGAAATTGGTGGTGAAGGTATCAACCGTTGGTATCAAGTGGTTGTAAAAGAAGGTCGTAACCGCGAAGTTCGTCGTATCTTTGAATCACAAGGTCTAAAAGTAAGCCGTCTATTACGTACGCGTTATGGTACCGTTATTTTGCCACGTGAATTACGTACTGGTCGTTGGGTTGAGCTTGATAAAAATGATATTGATAACCTGACCAAAGCTGTTGAGCTAAAACCACGCCAAGGTACTGGCTTATTCGGTATGGCAAAACGCCGTAACGAACGTATGCAAGACAAACCTTTGGCTGCTCGTCGTGGTGGTTATTTACGTCAACAACGTCGTGACGAAGGCGAAGCTCAACCAGAACAACGTCGTGATGCTCGCCCAGGAAACAATGACCAAGGTCGTGGTGAAAATCGTTTTAATAATCGTGCGCCGCGCCCTGAAGGTCAAGAGAACCGTTATAACAACCGTACTCCTCGCCCTGAAGGTCAAGAGAATCGCTATAACACCCGTACTCCACGTCCTGAAGGTCAAGAGAACCGTTATAACAATCGTACACCGCGTCCTGCTGGTCAAGACACTCGTTCTAACCGTAACGAAAACAAGCCTGAAGTAAATGGTAACTCAGTCGATTACCAAAGTCCGAAGGAACACAAGTTTGGTGCACGTAAGCCTTTCGGTATGAACAAAGGCTTTAAAAAGTTTTAATGAATTAAGTTTTCATTAAAATAGATCGCCTTTAAGGCGCAAACAAATAGCCGAGTTCATTGATGAATTCGGCTATTTGTTTGCGCCTTCATTTATCTGAACTTTAGTCCACTTGATATAAATTTACTTCAATGACAACAACCACCTCATTTTAATCTTCATAAAAAAACCAAGGATTCGGACTCACAAAGCCTTGGCTTAAGATAAATGAAGTTGAAATGAATAATGCTAAGGTAATGAATTAAAAATCATTAAGTCAAAACGATTGAGTCAAAATGACTCATTTTTTTTCGTCCTTATCCTTTACATCAACATCTAAATCGTCATTTAAAATACGTGCATTTTGTTGTGGCTGAACAAGTGGTGCTGTCTGTCTTGGTCTTTGATGTGAATATTGCATACCAACGCCGGCATAGACATCATCTGCTGCAATTTCAGTTTCAAAGCGCTCATTGTCTCGCTCTCTGATTTCACGGCTAATCAATTCAACATCATTTGAATCCACACCCAACTTCGACAAAATAGCTTCACCAAACTTAATCGCTGATTCAAACGTTTCACGCATGATAAAATCTACATTTTGTTTCACCAAGTGCAGAGAGTGCTCTCGATCATATGAACGTACCAACAAAGTCGTAAGTGGAAATTCATGCTGAATAAGTTCCACAATTTTATTGGTAACGTCCTTATTGTTGACACAAACCACAATCGCTTGAACCTGATCAGCGCCCGATGCATGCAAAATATCCAAACGAGAGCCATCGCCATAATAGATTTTAAAACCGAATTTTTCTGCGCTCTGTATCATCTCAATATCTGTATCAATGATCGTCACATCGACACCTCTTGCTAAGAGCAATTGACTGGTGACTTGACCGAAACGACCAAAACCAATCATCAATACATCACCGTTTAGGTCTTCAGCTAAATTCACATTATCCAAAGAAATGGTTTGATTCGCTTGTAAGAAATTTTTAAATAAAATTCCAATAATTGGGGTAAGTATCATCGACAACACAACGATTGCTGTTAAATTGGATTTAATATCGTTATCAATCACTTGTGCGGTAGTTGCAGCGGCAAAAAGGACAAAGGCAAACTCACCGCCTTGTGCCATTAATAATGCTCTATCTAGTGCTTCAATATGTGAGCTTTTCGTCACACGAGCCACAAAGTAGATCACAATTGCTTTTACAAACATGAGTGCAACAACACCACTCACAATCAACGGCCAGTTTTTAGCTACTACGGCCAGATTTAATGACATTCCCACACCAAGGAAAAACAATCCGAGTAAAATACCCCGAAAAGGTTCAATATCCGCTTCTATCTGATGTCTAAACGTAGATTCAGACAGCAAAACGCCAGCTAAAAATGCGCCCATAGCCATGGAAAGACCACTGAGCTGCATCATCAAAGCTGCCCCTAACACAACTAAAAGTGCAGCGGCAGTCATAACTTCTCTTGCTTTTGCGGCAGCCAATAAACGAAACAGCGGATTTAACAACCAATAACCCGCAACCACCAATCCTCCAATTGCCAGCAAGCCTATACCAATGTCTTGCAACCGTTCGGATGTGCTTTCAACAATTTGATTCGGCGCCATGAATGCAACAAAAGCCAAAAGTGGAACAATGAGTAAATCTTCAAATAAGAGTATCGCTACGATTTTTTGCCCACGAGGTCGAGCGATATCACCACGATCACCCAATAACTGCATGACAATAGCCGTAGACGTCAGAACAAATCCAGAGGCTCCAATAAACGCAACTTGCCAGCTAAATCCAAATGCCAAACCCACACCGAGTAGCCCGATAGTACAGAGGGTTATTTGTAATGTACCTAAACCGAAAATTTCGCGTCTTAAGCTCCATAAGTGACGGGGCTGCATTTCCAGACCAATAATGAACAGATACATCACAATGCCCAGTTCAGCAATGTGCAAGATTGAAGTGGAGTCGTAGAAGAAGGCAAATCCAAAGGGACCAATGATTAACCCTGCGATTAAATAACCGAGTACAGAACCTAAACCAATGCGTTTAAATATCGGCACTGCAATCACTGCTGCGGCTAATAAAATCACAGGGGCCAGCAAACTGATTGAACTCGCTTCTGAACTCATATTTTTCTCTTTATTTTTTATGAATATGAATAGCGCTCTTTCATAGGCCCCCTTTATTTCTTCCTATGAAAGAAAACAAAATAGAGCAATCAATTATGAAAAAACGCGTATGTGTATTTTTTAAATCTTATAATTTCTTATATTTCTGAATATATTTACTTTTTGGAAATATATAAATAAGCGTTTAACGCTAAGATCAAGTCAATTATATTATGAAATAACTCATGCAGCACTAGGGGTCAATTGTAAAATATCGATGATTATTTTTCTTCAATCAAAACTCATGCTTAAAAAAAACATGAGTGTATTGATTAGACATGAGTATATTGATTAGACATGTTTGTGTAGATCAGAAGAATCTTGTGGCTTGGTTTAAATTACAGGAATATCAATCCATTGTGCATCAGGGAAAAACTGTTTTAAATAAGATTTCAAATAACACGCTGTGTCTTTTGAAATAAGAGCATCCTGTGATTCATCTTTTAAATTATAAGCCAACGCAAATAATGACAGTCCTCGTGCCTTTAAAGCCTCCAAACTTAATAACGTATGATTAATGCTTCCCAAACGACCTGAGCTGACCAAAATAATCGGATATTTTTTCTCGACCAAATAATCTATCGTCAGCATATTTTGAGTGAGTGGTACCATTAAACCACCTGCACCCTCAAGCAACACCACATCATATTGTTCAGCCAGTTGCTTCGTTGCAGAGTCAATTTTATTAAAATTGATATCACGACCATCGATTTGGGTGGCTAAATGAGGAGAAGCTGGATAACTGAAAATTTCAGGCATCGTCAATTTAGACTGATCTTCTGCAAACCACCCTCGCCCCATGATCTCACGATGCTTCTCAATGTCTTCTGAAATATCGACATTACCCGTTTGCACCAACTTTTGCGTAATGACAGATTGACCTTGTTCAAACCATAGTTTTGCCAGATAACCAGTGACATACGTTTTACCAATACCAGTGTCAATTCCACTGACAAAAAATACATTTTTCATTGGGTTTTCTTCCGTGCAATCACGTATATAGGATGGTAAGTCAGTTGAAAATGTTGCTGACCCTGATCATCTTGATGAGAGAATTTTTGATAATCTAAATAAAACTGCGTCAAAGACTGCTTCGTCCACCGATGTTTTTGTGCGGTCGCTGTGACACCTGTGGCTTTTAAATGCTGTAAGACCTGTTTGGGGTGCTCAAAGGAAAGCTGCTCATATTGCTCAGAAATCTGTATAACTTCAAAACCTTGATATTCTAACTTCTGTCTTAAATCATCTAAATCTATATAGTCTAAACCTTGACCCGTCAGGGCTTTAATTTCTTTTAAATTATCCTGACCAAAAGTTGAAAAGCATAAATAGCCTGATGTGATTAATGCGTGTCGACATTTCGAAAATAGCAAATCAAGATCTGTCATCCACTGTAAAGCCGAACTTGAAACGATTAAATCCAAAGCATTTGGATAAGTGATTTTTTCAGCATCCCCTATGCACCATCCAACTTGAGCAGCTATCTGAGTGTGATCAAAATGCGCCTCAACTTCGAAATAAAGATCATTTAAATAGATGTGCTGAATTTGAAAATGATGATGCAGCAAATGGGTTAAATAACCAGAGCCACAGCCAATTTCAAAAATACGTTTGAATTTGGCTAGTTGTATATTCGGATCTAAATGAAGCTGCATCAACGCAATCAAATGCTTACAGATATTCTGCTGTGCAACGGCATGAGTCCCATAACTCTGATGGGCTTTAGCAAAGCGCTTTGCAACCTCTGCTTTTTCAATATTCATTCGACTCATCTGCCCAGTTATAACAAATACGCCAACTGATCAAGATCAGTTGTTTTTATCTTCGCATTTAAACAAATACGTAACCGAGCACTCCCATTGGGTACAGTCGGTGGACGTACAGGCATGACAAAAAAGCCAGCATCCTGCATTTGCTTTGCTTTAGTAACCGTAATGATCGAATCCCCCAAGATCACGGGAACAATATGCGAACTCGAAGGACATTGATATTGTTTCGTTTGGATCGCACTACGTAAATGCTGCCCCAATTGATTTAATTCCTGTCTTTGCGCATACATTGTTAACATTTTATGGAAAATAAAATCTGTCCATGCCATACAAATAGGTGGTTGAGCCGTACTAAAAATCAAAGGACGCATTTTATTGATTAAAAAATCACGAAGAATCGGATGACAGATTAAATAACCGCCTATTGATGCCATCGCTTTGCCAAATGTGCCCACTAAAAAATCAATATCATCTATGACCTTATATTGTTCTGCACAACCTAAGCCTTGATCTCCGCGGACACCAATGGCATGTGCTTCATCGACATAAAGCATCACCTTGGCATAATTCTGTTTAAGTTTGACCAAGGCAGCCAAATCAGTTTCGTCACCATCCATACTAAAAATAGATTCGGTGACCACAATAATCCGATCATAATTTTCGTCGGCATGATATTGCACTAAAAGCTGATTTAAATGATCTAAATCATTATGACGATAGCGTATATATTTTGCGCTCGACAGTTGAATGCCATCAATGATGCTGGCGTGAATCAACTTATCAGCAAGTACCAACGTTCGTTTATCGCATACCGCGGGTAGAATCCCAATATTCATATGATAGCCACTGTTAAAAAGCAGCGCTGCACGGCCTTGGAACGCTTGACTTAAGCTCGACTCCAATTGCTCATATTGTGGAAAATTGCCCGTTAATAATCTGGATGAAGAAGACGTCATTTGGCGCTGTTCGACAGCGGTCAAATCAAAAAACTCTTCTCTTAATGTCATGTCTGACGCTAAACCTAAGTAATCATTGGATGACAAATTTAGCATTTGATGGTCATTGATATAGATATAACGATCTTGCTGAATATTACTGCTAAATTGACGTAAATTACCGTGCTGTTTAAGGTCATCTATTTGTTGTGCAAAATGGTCAAGCAAACTCACGCATTCACCTCTTGCATAGACTGAACCACCTCAACCAGTTGTGTTAAGAGTGTTTCAAGCTGGGTTTTCGTAATGATATATGGCGGCATCACATACACCAACTTGCCAAATGGTCGAATCCAAATTCCACGTTCAACAAATTGCTGTTGCAAGGTTTTCATATCGACATCAAATTTTAACTCTACAACACCAATCGCACCCAGCACTCTCACATCTTGTACATATGCTAGATCGGCTAAAGGATTTAACTGTTCTTTTAATTGATTTTCGATACGCTTAATATTGGCTTGCCAGTCTTGTTCCAAAAGCAATTGGGTACTTTTCAAGGCTACTGCACAAGCGAGTGGGTTGGCCATAAACGTCGGGCCATGCATAAACACACCAGCTTCACCCTGACTAATCATCTCTGCCACATGCTTTGTGGTTAAGGTCGCGGAAAGCGTCATATATCCACCCGTTAGCGCCTTACCGATACACATAATATCAGGTTCAACTTGCGCATGCTCCCAAGCAAACAGCTTTCCAGTACGCCCGAAACCTGTCGCTATTTCATCAAAAATCATGAGAACTTTGTATTGTTCACACAGCTTTTTCGCTTGGCGCAAATACTCAGGATGGTAAAAACGCATTCCTCCTGCACCTTGCACGATCGGCTCAATAATAAATGCTGCAATATTTTGATGATTGGCTTCAAGTGCTTGCTCTAATTCAACAATATCTGCTGAATCCCAAGCTTGATCAAAACCAATTTTCGGTGCTGGAATAAATATTCGATTTGGTAAACTTTTTCCAAAAATGTGGTGCATCCCTGTAACAGGATCACAGACTGACATCGCGTTCCATGTATCACCATGATAACCAGAACGTGTGGTGATGAAATTGGTCTTATTCAACTGACCTTGAGCAGACCAATATTGCACGGCCATTTTTAAAGCGACTTCGACAGCAACGGAACCCGAGTCTGCATAAAAAATTTTATCTAAATTTGGAGGACAGATCTGCAATAACAACTTGGCCAAATCAATCGCTGGGTCATGTGTAAATCCACCAAACATGATATGCGACATATTTTGGAGTTGATCAGTAACTGCCTGATTTAATGCTGCATGGTTATAACCATGAATCGCACACCACCACGAAGACATCCCATCAATCAATTGACGACCATCTTCCAACGCTATGACTGCACCACTCGCACTTTTTACTTTAAAAGTCGGTAAGGGGTTGGTCATAGATGTATATGGATGCCAAATATGTGTTTGATCGAATAAGTCTGTCATTCCGTTCCCTTCATCTGATTCGCTCCTTCATCTAGCGTCATCATAACGATTATGGGAAATAAAATTAATTGCCTGATCAAACAATTTTGATTAAGATTTTTCGTTTGCTTCAAGATATTGAACGATTTTGTCACTTAACCACTTGGATTTGAAAATCGGAAAGCCATGAGAGCCAGAAACCGATTCTATTTTTAAAAACTTTGCGTCTAATTTGCGAAAGTTTTCGATAACTTTGTGACTAACTAAACCATCTTGATCTGCAAAAAAATGTATCTGTTCACTATTCAAGTTTTTTAAGATATTAACGGTATTTAAACTTTGTAAGAGCTCTAAAGTTTTTGCTTTTAATAATTGCTCATCTCGTGTGATTGAATTTAGTAACCATTGCCAATCTTGCTTAGCGCTTGTGCCACCTTGAGTCACCAAATAACAAAAACGTTTAATCGTCATATTGGGTTCTTTTTCAAATGATTCTCGAAAATTCAAAAATGTTGAAATGGGCATGCCCACATTCCAATCATCATTTGCCACAAAACTCGGATTTGAAGCCAAGGTAATTAATGTTTTAGTTTCAGCGAACTTTTCATAAACGCGCTTTGTTAATAATGTTGCTAACTGACCACCCAGCGACCACCCCATGAGCACATCATATTTCTGCGCTAACTGCACATAGTGTTCTAGAGTAGATGATTCAAAAGCATCAAAAACGTCGATTAAATCAACCACGAAATTGTGTTCTATTAAATTGTTTTTGAAAGCTTCTAAGGGTCTGGTTCCCACCCCCCAACCGGTGATCAGTAAAATCTTTTGCATGCTGGCTATTCCTTAGCTTTGCTTTGAATTTCAGTATATAAATTCAGGCGCCAGAAGGCATTGAGAATATTGATCAAAATCAATCATCTTTTAAGGTAATTGTTTAAAGACTATTTTAGCTTAAAGAAAAATCTTATATCTGAACTCAATTTTTAATTGACCTTAAACTACTTAATAATCATCATTTTTGGTTCTCTAAATCCACCAGCAGTGTCGCAGGAATGACCTTCTCCCAATTTTGCTTAAAAGCTTTATGTATCTGATCTATAGGAAACTGGCTCTTTCTGCCAATTTCTTGGGCACGCGCAATATCGTCTGCTCTCATATATGCAATTAAATAATCCTGTCCTTCTAGTGACACATGAAACCATGATTCAACATAAACATTTTCATGCACTAATGTTTCTAGCGCTTCTTGCTTACGCGCGTTCAACTCATTCTGCCAAGTGTCTACCTGATATAAAGCGTTAGGTTTTAATTTAATTAGTACAGCACCGATATCCATCGTGTTCCTTTTTTATTTTTATGAACGGGTTTCTATATTAATTTAATCACTACATTTTAAAAGCATTAATTTTGCTAAGATGATTCGACCCATTACACTTTAGAGTGTCAAACGATGAATATAAAAATTGCAAATATCTGTTTAGTCTGCATGTTTGGCTGCTTAGGTGCGACTACAGTCAATGCGGAAAAAAGTGTTCTTGTAAAAAATGACAATGCTCAAAAACAATGGGTCGGTAAACCCTCACCGAACTTTAGGTTGCAAGATCAACACGCTAGGTGGCATGAGTTAAAACAATATCGCGGCAAATGGGTTGTTTTATACTTCTACCCTAAAGATAATTCTCCAGGTTGTACCGAAGAAGCTAATCAATTTAAAAACCTCTATCCACAATTCATCCAAAACAATGCTGTGGTATTAGGCGTAAGCTTAGATGATGTGGATTCACATCGAAAATTCTCTGAAAAACTAGACCTGCCTTTTCCGATCTTAGCCGATCATAAGCAGCAACTTGCTCAAGAGTTTGGTATTGTTCGTAATTTGGGAATCGCCAAAATCGCCAAAAGAGAAACCTTTTTAATTGATCCTAAAGGAAATATTGTCTATCACTATACCAGTGTGAATACACAAACTCATGCGAAGCAAGTTTTACAAGATATTCAAAAACATTCATAAAAATCATTTCGGATTATTGATGAACGTTTAATTTCTTATTTTTTATCTTTATTGCGCTTTGTTTGAGAAACTAAGAGTCTAATACCCTAAGAAGCTGAAAAACTGAGAATATGAAAAACTAAGGTCATGAATGAGTAAGAGTCTGAAAAAAGTAAGAAGCTAAAAAAACCCAGACTAGGCTGGGTTTTTTTGTACTTTAAAACTTACATTTAAATAATTTTTACATTTGCGATTGAATATAATTTTGTAAGCCAATCAATTGAATCAAACGCAGTTGTTTTTCCAACCAATAAGTATGATCTTCTTCAGTATCAGACATTTGTTGACGCAACATATCACGAGTAATGTAATCACCCTTTTCTTCACAAAGCTTTACGCCTTGTGCAAGTTTCTCGCGTACTTCATATTCAAGTTTCAAATCTGCTTTTAAACATGAAACTACATCTTGACCAATATCGATATCTTCACGATTCATATTCGGTGTACCTTCTAAGAAAAGTACACGGCGTATGATCGCATCTGCATGTTGTGCTTCTTCTTGCATTTCATGATCAATACGTTCAAAAATCTTGCTTAGACCCCAATCTTCGTACATACGAGAATGAATCAAATACTGATCACGTGCAGCCAGCTCACCACCGATCAACATATTCAGATAATCTATTACTTCTGGATTGCCACGCATTTCAATATCTCCATTTCTGTAATCGCTATTATGAAGAAAAGGGATTCAGATTGCAAAAGAATAAATATGTAAGTTTATGATTTTTATAAAATTAAAATGAGAAACATACGCATTTACAATCCGAATTAGAGCATTATCTATATATAAAATAAGATCTTGCATCAAGCCAAAGGCTAAACCTTTACTCATAAACTCACATTTATGTCGTATGGGTTTTTTGTAACCAAATTCAAAATGACCACCACATCTCGTTGATCGTCGCATAACTAAAATAAATTGATGAATAAGCATCATCAACGCTCTACAGTATTCTCTCAAATTTCTGAGCTTCACTAAACAAAGTTGATACTCAGGGCTTCGCAAACACTCGTAGTATTAGGTCAAACATCTTCGATCTTAGGTTTTCGACCAGCGAGTACGTATCCAGTCTTGTTGTTGCTTAGAATCAAGGAAAGTCCAAGCCAGAAAACGACTCTCCTTTTGTCCCTGAGCCATACCAATCGTTTTGACTTCCGTTACACCAACTGAACGTAAAGCGCGTAATACAACAGGTAAAGTCGTTTTCTTCGATACGAGTGTGGTAAACCAAAAACATTGTTGAGCAAAAACGATACTCTCTTCGACCATTTGGCAGAGGAAACGTTCTTCTCCACCTTCACACCATAATTCTGATTGAGTACCACCGAAGTTCAAAACTAATTTAGCACCCTTGTCCTGCTTACCGAGATTTATCAATTTTTTTGTTGCAGTGGCATCGGCTTCTTGTTGTGAAGCATGAAACGGCGGGTTACATAAGGTCAGGTCAAAACGATCAGCCGACTTAACAATCCCTTTAAATATATTTTTTGGAGATTTTTGCAGACGAATATCAATCGACTTGGTCAGATTAGGATTCGCTTGTGTAATCAGTTTTGCACTACTTACCGATGCGGGATTAATGTCTGTTCCGACAAATTTCCAACCGTAGCTACGATGACCAATTATTGGATAGATGCAGTTCGCACCTACGCCAATATCCAGAACTTGAACTTTATTGCCTCGTGGGATCTGATTGCCATTACACTCAGCGAGCAGGTCAGCCAAATAATGGATATAGTCTGCTCGACCAGGAATAGGTGGACAAAGAAAACCTTGGGGAATATCCCAATGCTGAATATGATAAAAGTGCTTAAGCAGCGCTTTATTGAGCATTTTCACGGCTTCAGGATTTGAAAAATCCACTGAAAGGTCATCATATTTATTGAGCGATACAAATGGAGTAAGTTCTGCACAACTTTTCATCAGCTGGGGAAAGTCATACCGACTGCGATGTAGATTTCTTGGATGTAATTCCGACTTTTGCTTTGGAAATGCTTTCTTTGGTTGCGCCATTTTTGTGCCAATAATCAACTGAGGACGAGAATTTTTTGCTTAAACAGGATTGAGAGCTGCATCAGAACTGGCATTGTACGTCAATTAAATTCAAACAGGGCAAGCAAATGCTTATCTGATACTCATCTAAATAAATTAAAAAGTTTATAGCTCATGCAGCATGTTCTTGCCTGCTGGCTGATATGAAGTCGACTCTCTAAGAGCTGCACTTATTTATAAATCGCTTTAGAGGTCTTCAAGCTTTATCAAATTAATCCAAGACAATAGTTTGAATTACTCTTATGATTCAAATGATATGGATTAATCATACAGAGCAATTATTTATGAATACAACAACAAGTCCTATTTTAGTGACCGGTGCGACTGGATATATTGCAAGCTGGGTCATCAAGCAACTCCTTGAGCAAGGTCATATTGTTCATGCCACTGTTCGGGATTTGAATAAAAAAGCGAGCTTTGAACATTTAGAAAAAATCGCGGCAGAAACGCAAGGCGTTCTTAAACTCTTTAAAGCCAACTTACTCGATGACGGCTCTTTTGATGTCGCAATGCAAAACTGTGCTGTCGTCATCCATATGGCATCACCTTTTTTAGTGACCAATTTTAAAGATCCAATTGCAGACTTAATCGATCCTGCGATTAAAGGCACAGTCAATGTTTTAAATAGTGTCAATCGCACGGAGTCGGTTAAACGTGTGGTGGTCACATCAAGTATCGCCTCGACTTATGGCGATGCAATTGATATTTTAAAAACGCCGAATAATAGTTTTGACGAAAGCCATTGGAACACCACCAGTGATGCTGAACATCAGCCTTATTACTATTCCAAAGTGGCTGCTGAACGTAAAGCGTGGGATATGCAAAAAAAGCAATCGCGCTGGAAGTTGGTTTGTCTAAACCCAGCCTTGGTCATTGGTCCTTCACTGACGCCTTTAACCCAATCAGGCAGTGTCGAAGTTCTTCAACAGTTTGGTAGTGGCGTAACTCGTTTTGGTGTGCCAAAAATTTGGAGCGCTTTGGTTGATGTACGTGATGTTGCTGATGCGCACATCAAAGCCGCTTTTCAAGAGGATGTGAATGGTCGTTATATTATTAGTGCAAAATCACTGTCTTTATTAGAAATGGGACAAGTCCTCACTGCACATTTTGGCAAAAAATATCCATTTCCTAAAATGGAAACACCGAAATTTTTAATCAAAGCCGTTGGACCGTTTCTTGGACATTCTCGTAAGTACGTAGAATTAAATGTCGGCTATCCTATCTACTTTAATGCACAAAAAAGTATTGATGAATTGGGTATGCAATACCGTGATGTTGAAAGCAGCTTGGTCGAGCATTTTCAGCAGTTAATTGATGATGGTATCGTCAAAAAACGTTCTTAAATCCAAATAAAAAGCCCATCATCTGGGCTTTTTATCATTGATCTATAT
>JAHLFF010000177.1 GCA_018883945.1 Candidatus Acinetobacter avistercoris | reverse complement strand
CTACACCATTGCTAACCGCATAAGGAGACTGACATGAGTTATAAAAAACTAAGCCGTGATCAAATTGCTGAACGTGTGGCTCAAGACATTCCTGATGGTGCTTATGTCAATCTTGGTATTGGTTTACCGACCAAGATTGCAAGCTATCTGCCCTTGGATAAAGATGTTTTCTTACATTCAGAAAATGGCTTATTGGCATTTGGACCACCACCGTCAGCAGGTGAGGAAGATCCTGAACTGATCAATGCGGGTAAAGAATTCGTAACAATGTTGAAAGGCGGTGCTTTTTTTCATCATGGAGATTCGTTTGCGATGATGCGTGGTGGACACCTTGATATTGCAGTCCTCGGTGCCTTCCAAATTGCGGCCAATGGTGATTTGGCTAACTGGCATACTGGCGCACAGAATGCGGTTCCTGCTGTGGGTGGCGCTATGGATCTCGCTGTGGGTGCCAAGAAAGTCTTTATTACGACAGATCATGTGACCAAACAGGGTGAACCAAAAATCGTGGCGGAACTGACTTATCCTGCGACAGGTCTGAAATGTGTAGACCGTATTTATACAGACCTGTGTGTCATTGATGTCACGCCTGAAGGTTTGAAAGTATTAGAAAAAGTTGAAGGATTAAGCTTTGACGAGCTACAGGCGATGACGGGTGCAACACTGATTGATGTGACTGCTTAAATCCCTCCCAACTTCCTTTTAAAAAAGCGTGGAAAAAGTCCCACTTTTTAAAGGGGGAATTCAGGGGGTTACAGTTTAAGGATTCTAAGGATTTGGGATATAAATTAATGAAAAATGCTTATATTGTCGATGCCATCCGAACTCCGTTTGGTCGTTATGCTGGAAGCTTGGCCTCAGTTCGTGCTGATGATTTGGGTGCTTTACCCATTAAAGCCCTCATGCAACGTAATCCAAGCGTAGATTGGCAGCAGGTCGATGACGTAATCTATGGATGTGCCAATCAGGCAGGTGAAGACAACCGTAATATCGGACGCATGTCATCACTGCTTGCAGGTCTACCGTACCAAGTACCCGCGACGACTATTAACCGTTTATGTGGTTCATCACTCGATGCGATTGCTATGGCGGCACGTACCATTAAAGCAGGTGAGGCAGATCTTATTATTGCAGGTGGCGTAGAAAGCATGAGTCGTGCTCCATTCGTCATGGGCAAAGCTGATACCGCTTATGGTCGTACCCAGAAGATTGAAGATACAACCATGGGTTGGCGTTTTATCAATCCGAAACTCAAAGAATTGTATGGTGTGGATACCATGCCAGAAACTGCGGAAAACGTGGCATCACAGTTTCATATTAGCCGTGAAGATCAGGACAGATTCGCTTTAACCAGCCAGCAACGTACGGCTGCTGCACAAGCCAAAGGTTACTTTGCCAACGAAATTGTGCCTGTAACGATTCAACAGCGCAAAGGTTATCCGTTGATCATTGATACCGATGAGCATCCACGTGCAACCACATTGGAAAATTTAATCAAACTGAAACCTGTGGTTAAAGCTAATGGAACGGTCACTGCTGGCAATGCTTCAGGCATTAATGATGGAGCTGCGGCACTGTTGATTGCTTCAGATGAAGCAATCACGAAATATAACTTGAAAGCACGTGCTAAGATTATTGCAGCAACGACTGCGGGTGTAGAACCTCGCATCATGGGCTTTGCTCCAGTACCTGCGATCAAGAAGCTACTAGAACAGGCCAAGCTGACTTTGGCACAAATCAACGTCATTGAACTCAATGAAGCCTTTGCTGCTCAAGCTTTGGCATGTACCCGCGAACTGGGTTTGGCGGATGACGATGCTCGTGTCAATCCAAATGGCGGAGCGATTGCATTGGGTCATCCACTTGGCGCATCCGGTGCACGTCTAGTCACTACAGCCCTGAACCAACTTGAACAGACAGGTGGTAAGTATGCGTTATGTGCGATGTGTATCGGTGTGGGTCAGGGAATTGCTTTAATTATTGAACGTGTTGAGAGTTAGTTTTCTCAAATTTTTTCTAAAATCTTGTTATTAAAAAAGGATCCATATTTGGGATCCTTTTTTAATATGTTTGATGCTCTATTTTAAGTGTGAATCATGGATCAGCCATAGATTAAAAAAAAGACAATGGCAGAGCCATGAGTTGAGTTATCACACTAAGCTCTTAACTCAAGCCTTTATGTTTGGTCTTAATCAATGATTTTGTCTAATGAATGCTATCTCTCAAAAAATTGAATCCATGTATTGGAAATGCTTAAAGCAAAACTTAAAATTCTTAAGTTTCGTCTTTTTGAAATTGTTTTTTTTGAAATTGTATTTTTAATGATTAAAAGTAGGTGGATAGCAACGAAGACAGCGTAATCACATTGAAATTTTATTCAGCTTACTGAACGAAACATACAATTTAGTGATCACCAAAGCCTGAAATATCGCAAGTTATTATGCATAGATTTATGCAGCATGAAGTGTAAAGCAACTTTGGCATGAGAATATGCCTAAGATTCAAGTGAATGAAGCGTTGGCTTAAGTAAGATTCAGATTAAATTCATTCAAAATTATTTTTACAGTATATATAAAGCCTAATTAATTTATTGATTTTTATAATTAAAATATAAATAAAATGATTCTTTTCATTTATGAAAATAATAATTTCCTTAATCGTTGTTTTTTACTGCTTTTATAAAAGATAGGATGAATTAAATCTTGAGTTAAATGGAACATTATTAAATTAATGGAAGATATTTTAATTAAAAGTCTTGAAGAAGAGCGCTTCAAAGCAATCGTTGAAAAGCGCTATGAAGATTTTGCAAAACTTGCACACCCAGATATGACTTATACCCATACGAGTGGTATTACAGATTCAAAAGAATCTTATTTAAGTAAATTATTTGGTGGTTTTTACGATTATAAATGGATCGAACACCCGATTCATAAAATACATATTATTGGTGATGTAGCACTCGTATTTGGTGAAATGCATTCTGATCTAGTTGCTGGCAATGTCTCAAAAAGCTTAAAGAACAAGTCATTGGCTATTTGGAAAAAAGAAAATAGCATTTGGCTTTTTTATGCCTATCAGCCAACGCCAATACCATAAGGATTATTATGATGAAAAATGAGTTTGAATATAATGTTCCGCAAAGCCATGTGATTTTTGGTGCTGGCTCTCTAAAACATTTAAAAACTGAAATTAAACGCCTAGGTGCTAAAAAGGCTTTAATTTTATCAACCCCTGAACAAGTTGAACTCGCACAAAAAATATCTGACATTCTTGGTCATGATTCAGTGGGTATTTTCCCTAAAGCGGTGATGCATGTTCCTGTTGAAACGGCACAAGAAGCAGTTGCTGTTGCAAAAAAATTGGGAGCGGACTGTGCAATAGCAGTGGGTGGTGGATCAACCACTGGGCTTGGAAAAGCGATTGCACTTGAATATGACTTGCCTATTCTTGCAATTCCAACGACATATGCAGGTTCTGAGATGACACCTGTGTACGGTATTACTGAGAATGGAATGAAGAAAACGGGAAAAGATCCTCGCGTTCTACCAAAGACAGTGATCTATGATCCAGAACTGACTTTAAGCTTACCGCTTCAAATGTCGATCACCAGTGGTATTAATGCAATCGCACATGCTGCTGAGGGGTTATATGCCCAAAATGGTAATCCTATTATGTCCTTACTCGCGGAAGAAGGCATTAAATCTTTAGCAGATGGGCTCCGACTATTAAGAAAAAATGATCAAGATATTGAAGCCCGTAGTCTATGTTTATATGGTGCTTGGTTGTGTGGTTATGTCCTTGGCAATGTCGGTATGGCAATACACCATAAGCTTTGCCATACATTAGGTGGAAGTTTTAATTTACCCCATGCAGAAACGCATACGATCATTTTACCTCATGCAATTGCGTATAACGAAAAAGCTGCACCAGATGCCATGATGCGCATTAAACGAGCATTGGGAGCATCGGAGGGTACTGCTGCTCAAGCACTATTCCAGCTCATTTCAGAGCTCGATGGACCAACAACTCTTGCATCATTAGGGTTAAGTGAAGCGGATTTAGATACAGCAACGGAAATTGCATTATCGAACCCATATTGGAATCCTGAACCGATTGAAAAAAATGCTATTCGAGCATTACTTCAAAATGCTTTTGAAGGTAATCAACCTGCCTAATTAGGCATATAAATGAAGTTTACAATCTCATCTATCTGTTTTATGACACATAAGTCAAGTAGATAAATTATAAAAAAAAGGAATTTTTAAAAAATGAAAATAATTTTCTGGACATTAGGAATAACAATGCTTGCAACATCGCAATTGGCTACAGCATTGGATATACATGGCTATTTCCGTACTGGAATTGGAACAACCGTTAACGGAGGAGAACAAGAGTGTTTTAAATTAACTGGGGCATCCTCTAAATACCGTTTAGGCAACGAATGTGAGCAATATGGTGAATTTACTGCTTCTCAAAATTTAGTAGAACTCTCTGATGGTTCAAAAGTGAACATCAAGGGAATGCTACAATTATATAATCAATACGATAAATCTCTCACTTTTAGTGGGGAGAATGGTTTTACACGATTAAGTGAAATGTATTTAGAATGGGCGAATCTTCCCCTCTTAAATGGAGGGAACTTTTGGACGGGTAGAAGATATTACAATCGTAATGATATTCATATGACTGATTTTTTCTATTGGAATCAGAGTGCTACTGGGTTTGGTGTAGATCGCTATAAGTTTGATGATTTTGCCTTTAGTTATGTATTTTCCAGAAAAGATAATGTATTTCAAGAAAAATACATTAATCGTCATGATTTAACTATCCACGATATTAAACTGAATGATAAAAATACATTAAATGCAGGTGTATCGTACATCGATGCAAAAAATAAAGGCGCTGCTGTTACGCTTCAAGTTGTTACATCAAATGTGCTGAATGGTAAAAATACAGTTGCTTTGCAATATGGTGAAGGCCCTGGAACAGCGTTAAGCTATACAGGAGATGATAATTTAACGCGAAAAAATAAAGCATTTCGAGTACTTGATGCTTTAGATTGGGAAAGTGATAACAAATTATTTAATGGGCAGGCACAGATTCTTTATCAAATTAATCGTAATGTAAATACTGACGATACCAAATGGCTTTCTGTGGGTTCTAGAACATCTTACGTCGTTAAAGAACACTTTAAAATTACAGGGGAAGTTGGGTATGATCAAATCAGTGATAAAAATAAGACTCATAACCTAAGTAAAATGACTATAGCGCCAACTTGGTCCTTAAAAGGCACAGGTTATTATGATCGACCAGAGTTAAGATTCTTTTATACGTATGCATTTTGGAATAACAATGAGCAAAAGCTAAGAGATTCGGTCAATCCAGAGAGTGGTTTCTTTAATGCTTCGCATGGATCCAATTTTGGAGTACAGCTCGAACATTGGTGGTAATCATACGCTAAGAATAATTTTCTTGAATATGATGATGATTTAGATAAATAGCCCAATTGAGATAGATTGGGCTTTTTATACTTGAACGAATGTCATTAGATCGAATATCACGCTAATCCAAACAATAACGTTTTTCAAACCTAGATGCTACCTGAACAGATTGGCTAGAGCTAAAGAATGAATGAGCTGAAGGTTAAAAGAGCTGAAGAAAGAAGCTGTTAATTTTAGTAAAAATTACACCACACTATGGGCGCTTTATCTTGCTGTATTTAACCGAGAGATAATCTAGGTAATGCATGGGAAAACTATAAATGTCAAAAGCTTTAGCATATAAAAAGTTCTCAACGTTATCGTACTCTATCTAGATTTTAGTCAGCAGACAGTAAACATAGCTTAAATGCTCAATTGACGAACCTATAAACGCAAAATACAACATAATCATCATATGTTTATTAAACTTAATATAATGATAAAAGCCTTACACGCGTTTATTGGCCTAAGATTTTTTAAAGTTGGTGATTGCAGGGGAATGGGCATAGTTTAAATGCTGAATATAGTAAATAGACAAAGTCGTAATCGTGTTTTTCTGCGGTAGAGTTAAAGTATTAAGTCTATAATTATTTGATGATTGAGTCGTTCATTATTTCAATTTTTGATGTTCGTTCGATATTATTTTTTAATTTAAATACTCCTAAGAGCATTTAAATTATTCATACAACAGATTCATCATGAGTATTCCCTCATCCTAACCTTCTCCCAAAGGGAGAAGGGATTTGAAGTATCAATTTATGGCCATTCAATGATCATTTTTCGACTTATGAAAGAGATCTATTAAAGATGGTGTTTGATTTTTAGCGGAATTTATTAAAAAAACCGTATGGTTTTTTCAAATGATTCTTGAGCCATCTGTTGTAATGGTTTTTTACGTAAGACCTCAGAAATGACTTCAACGCCCCAAGGACCATCATATCCTGTAGATTTAACGGTATCGATAAATAGTGCAATATCTAAATCACCATCACCAGGCAATTGACGTTTATGAATCGTATCTAAGAATAAGTTCTCAAGTGGATAACGATCTGCATCATCTAACTCGATACCTTTAATCAAATGCTTAGGAATACTGCGAATATCATTAAAATCAACATTTGCGCGTGCCATATGCCAAATATCTAACAATATACCTGCATTTTTGCAATTCGCATTTTTAGCAATTTCGACGGCAGGTGCTAAAGTATTTAAATTACAAAATGGCATAAATTCGATCATGATGGCGGTATCAGATACAGCTGCCTGATCAGCAATTTTTGCAAAGTTTTCAGTCATTAATTCAATGTTTAGAGGATCATCCGCAGGGCCTGAACCTAGTTTGATGGTGCTCACACCAACCTCTGCGGCAACTTCAAGCATCTCTGCACGAATTTTATCGGATTGACGACGAATTTCACCGTTACGATACCAATGTTCTAAAATTTCAATTTCAAAGTATTTCATGCCAAATTCATTTAAGATTTGACGCATTTGTTTGTAGCCAAGTTTATCAGCAACTGCCATCAAATCGTTATGGACTAAACCTACACCTTTATAACCAGCTTCAGCCGCAGCCTGTACACGATGTGCAAATGAAAATGGGCTGACTTCAGAGGGAGCACCTGGGTAAACATCCCCACCAATAGTGAAGTAGGCAGCAATAAGTTCTAAATTTTGTTGCATGAAAATGTCTTCCTTTACATATTTTTTATAAAGACTAGCAATTAATTTTCATCAGAAAAACATTAAAAAGTTAAAACACTATTTCGTTTTTGGAGTTAATCTCTAATCAAAAATCTAAAGCATATTTTAAATCTGAAATAATCTTGTACGCTCACGCGATTTATAAAATAAAAAGTAATTTGAAATCACCATACATTATTCTAGGTATTGAAAAAAGGAAAAGTGGTGTTGTCGAAAAGATAGGGGCGTGGTGGTTATGAAAGTCAGCGTATTGTTATGATCGTACTGGTGTTTTAATTCTTCAATCTCATCGAAATAAGATATATTCAAAATAATTCAAGCAGATCAATATGCATTAACAAGTAGATCAACATGCATTAAATAGTCATGCTTCCAAATAAACTGCAAAAGCTGAAAATAAGTTTTTCATTTTTATCGCTGAAAAAAACTAGAAATTAGACAACAATATTTTAAACCGAATATAGCCCCACTTGGCTAAACAGATTTAATGGAGGAGATATCATGGACGTAGGTCAAAATAAAATACGCATAGGCATTGCACCAATTGGTTGGCGTAATGATGATATTCCTGAAATTGGTAAAGAAAATACGTATAAACAAATTTTAAGTGATGCGGTTGTTGCTGGTTATGAAGGCACAGAAATTGGCGGTTGCTATCCGACTGATTCTGAAGAATTAAATAAAGAAGTACGTTTGCGTAAAACCAATATTATTGGGCAATGGTTTAGCGGTTATATCATTCGTGATGGCTTAGAAAATGCACTTGTTGATTTTGAAAAACATTGTCAATTTCTACATGCTGTTCATGCTGATGTCGTAGTTTATTCGGAACAAACCTATAGTATTCAAGGTAATGGACAGTGTGTTTATACAGAAAAACCATACTTTTCCGATGACGAATGGCAACAACTTGCTGATGGTTTAAATGTTTTTGGTGAGTTGGCGCTGAAATATAATTTGAAATTGGTATTTCATCATCACATGGGAACAGGCGTACAAACCAAAGAAGAGATTAATCGGTTAATGGCCATGACAGATCCAACCAAAGTATTTTTGCTGTATGACACTGGGCATATTTATGTATCTGATGGAGATGCTTTGTCGATGTTGCACCAATATATTGATCGGATTGCGCATGTGCATTTTAAAGATGTGCGTCTGGAGCAATTAGAACAATGTAAAGAAAGCAATAAATCATTCCTAGACTCATTTTTACATGGCATTTTTACTGTGCCAGGTGATGGTGTTATTAATTATCAAGAAATTTATGATTATTTGACCGAGCATAACTATCACGGTTGGATTGTCATTGAAGCTGAACAAGATCCAAAAATAGCGAATCCCTTAGTATATGCATTAATGGGTAAAGAATTTATTGAAAAATTACAAAATAAACAAGGTATTACATGATTTCAGTCATGCTTAAGATAGAGCTGTTGAAGTCGATGAGTCTACTTTGGTTCTCATCGAATACATGGAAAACGTGGTCGCGGTGCCTATGATAAAACCACCGTCTTTGGTTTATTAAAACGACAGGCTAAAGTTTGTACTGAAATCGTTCCAGATTACTCCAAAGCAAAAATACAAGGTATATTCGTGGGCATGTTGACCTAGGTGCTGTGATTCATTCCGATGGTTGGCGTGGTTACGAAGGTCTGGTTGATATTGGTTATGATAAGCATTTTAGAGTGAGTCATAGTTCTAACGAATTTGCCAATGTTGATCATTATATCAATGGCATTAAGTCGTTCTGGAGTTAAGCCAAATTACCTTTGGCAAAATTCAATGGCTTAGCAAAACATCGTTCTATTTGTACTTAAAAGAAATAAAGAAGTTATAAATTAATTTTTTTTAATATAAAAATAAACACTCCGAAGATGCCGCTGCATGTGTCGTTACCCTGAACCCGATGAGTTCAAAGCTGGTTGCATGAATTAAGCAATATTAGACTGTATTGAACAATAAAAATAAATCCATAACAAATTAATTTTCATAAATATTTTTGCTAATACGCTATCTAAATATAGAAAACGATTTTAAGCAATATTTTTACAGTATACACTGGGTATACATGGAATTTAAGCTGTATTTTTTGCATTGAGGTATACACTGGGTATACATTTTATAGAATAAAAAAAGGCCTATATGGCCTTTGATAAAATTGAGTATTAATTGGATTGGGAGGTATTCATATACCTATTTTTAACTAAAAACTCTATTACATCTCTTTTTGTGTAACCAACTTTTCTAGGCCCTACTTTAACAAAAGGAATTCCATTACCTTGGCATCGTTTAGCCTGAAGCCATGAGAGTGACATATCGCATACTAATGCGACTACTTCGGGTGAGAACACTGCATCCTCGGGAAGATTCCAAAATTGATGAATTGAGCTCAAACGTTGCTCTTCTGACATACGAGCAATACGATCTAATCTTTGTTTCATTAAATTTTTTATTTCCTATAACAGTTTTGCTATTTAGATATATCTGGAGAAATATCTTGTGATGGCTAAAACGTAACACATGATTTTTTTTAAAAACTCGTTTCGTTTAAAAATTCAAAAAAATGGTTATTAATAAAATTTATGAAATAAAAAAAATCACATCTATGCTTGCTGAATTAATCATTTAAGCCTGCTTGTTATGTACAAGATTTGGTACTTAAACCCCAAATGTCATGAGTTAAGTACCAAATTTGGTATCTTAAGCATCAACTTAAAAATGATTTTTATTTTTTCAAAAAGGGTTGGAGCACATCTAAAAGACTCTCACCATTTTTACGATGGATTATTTGTGCAGACATCCCCAATTTTTTTGGTCCATCCACATCAGCTAGTTGGGTATCGCCAATGAACAATACTTCATTGGGTTGGCACTTTAATTGATTTAAAAAATATCGATATATCGTTGGATCAGGTTTATTTGCACCGACCTTAAAGCTCCATGCATAAGCATCTAAAGGTGGAAGTAGGTGCTGTACTCGTTCACCATAAGGCGTTGCTGCATTGGAGCAGACTGCCAATTTGTAGCCTAGCTTTCTAAGCTCAAGCAACATTGGTATAGAATCATCAAAAGCACGCATATGCTTTAAGTCATGTTGAAGAGCATTATTCATTTCCTCCAATAAAGTAGAAGGAAGCTGATAACCGAAATAAGAAGCTAATGTTTCAAAGTTGCCATCTAGTGACATGATCATTGCCGCATCATTTGGTTGTGGTTTACGCCCTTGCTGTTTAAGCCACTTCATCATTTTTTTATAAGGAGATTGGCTGTTTTGAATTTCTATTAGTGTGCCAAAAACATCAAAAACGACTGCTTTATAAGGTTGGTTATTCATCATCATTATTATCTCATTAGAAATACAAACACATGCTTTTAAGCTGTTTCCCATCATTAGCTAAGTATGATTTGGGGAAATGAGAGCTATTGCGTTAATCTTAAATTTAAACCAATTTGTTCAGGGGTAAACCAACGCATTTTAAGGTGTCCGAGTTGGTCTTTGAGATAGGCCGCTTTGTGAACAATAAATTTCTTGTTTTCCAGCCATTCATCTAGGCGAGCATCGTCATAGTGAATATCCACTTTTAGCTGTAAAAGTTGGTGATATAAGCTGCGCTTTTCAGTAGACATCGCTTCTAGTGTCGCAGCTGATGCCATAGGTGCTAAGGGAGAAGGTAGACCTTGTGCATTATTTGACTGATCAGGTCTTCTACAAGGAATGGCATTCGTTACCTTTACAGTAGATGTCTGCTTGATCACGTTGTGCGATGATTGGGCAGAAATCGCTTGGATGTTTTCCTGAGTTACTGTCTCAGGCTCAACTGATTGAATAGAGTTTTTTAGCAGAGAGCTGAGCTTTCGATAGTTGATTGCATAGAAGTTGGTTTGAATCCATTTATTTTGAGATAGTTTTTTGACTACTAAAATACCGACTTTTTTTAGCTTGGAAACTATACGTTTGATTGTGGATGGACTGTATGTACCTAAGGTTTCAGCCCATTGTTCATAGCTATGGTAAAAGAATTTTTGTTGTTGAAAGAGCTGAGCATCTGTACTTTGCAAACAGTAATGTAGTTTTTGTAAGAAGATAGCGGATGCTACTCCATACGCTTGGGCAAGCGTAGGAGAAGCGATAAGGGGGTAGTCACCTTGGACTAACATCTTTGTTTTATTGGTCATGAGAATGCTCACTTAAAATTTAGTAAGCAGTGTCAGACAATTTATGATTTGGACGTTGTTGTGTTCTGCGTAGCCAATCTTCAGGATATTCTTGGCTATAAGATTCATAATGCTGCCCAGACCAATATTCTTGGTTGAGTTCATCATAGTATTGATCTTGGTTAAGAGCTTGGTGCTGTTGTTTAGCTTTAAAATTATGATGATCGTTAGCTTCAGCTTGGTCTAGCGTCTTGAAAATATCGAGTAAGGCTTGACGTTGTTCGTGATCTAGAAGTTTTGCACTTTCAACAAGAAGTTGTTTAGCAAGTTTTTTTGGCGTGCAAGGGGTTGCACCATTGAATTTATTATTCATAGCAGTTTCCTAGATAAGTATTTAATTATCCCCATCACTTCTCACGGTAATGGAGGCAACTTAACAGGGGTGAGAATACTGAATCTAGGATCAGCCAGCACAAAGCTGCCCTGCTAAGCCACCATAGGACTGCTTAACAGTAGGCAAAAAAATAGCCGCAAGTGCGACATTTTATTGCACCTAGATAGTAACAGGTTCTCACGCCTGAACACACAGATTTTGCTGTGTTGAAATAAGATTATCCCGCAATCTGAGGCAGGTCAAGGCCTTGAAATGAAGTTTTTATAAAAATGTGAAAAATCACAAAATGGTAACGCTTAGATATACTTAGTTATTTTATTGTTTATTTTATTTATAAAGAAGAACAGCTCACATTGACCCAATGGAGTAGTTCAAACTGCGCCAATCATTCAGCTCAATGTGATCTAGATTGAAATATGCACATATATTAGAGAAGAGTGAGCTAAATAAATCGACAAATCAGGTGAGTCGATTGAGAGAGATTGTAGCGAGTGCATTAGGAGATGATCCCTCGACAATTCGATCAGGAAGCAGTTTCTTTATTCATTGGATTTCTACTATCTGATTTGATTTCATCTAGCTTGTTTTCTAATGCTAGGAAAGGGGGTAAGTGGCGATATTTTTCGAATAAATTGGCTAGCTTTGGATCATGTTGAGCATTAAATTTATATATGTAAAAAACTTTGATCATGATGCTAAGTGCATCTGTTGAAGATGGGGATTCATCAGAAAAAAACTCCCTATAGAGTGATAAAAAAGCACCACCTAAAAAGAATTTTTCGTTATTTAGAGTTTTTCTAGCTTTGATTTTTTCTTGTTCATGAGTTTTATCTTCAGGGGATACCATATTTTTAGAAACACTATTTTTAATCATTTCACTATGATGACTACGATAGTTGTTAAGTTGTTTTTGTAGATTAAAATATTCATCACTTGTTAGGGTATTAAAATTTTCATAGATATTTAAAATTTTATTTTCAATTGGTTTTAATTTTTCGCTTGGAATACTTTTTAAATATTTAATTATCTCATTATTTTTTCTTCTTTCTTTTAATTTATATTCACATTGGTTTATTAGCTTTATATTATTTAATTTAAATTCATCATATTTAGCTTTATCACGGGATAAAATTTCTAAATCAATATTATCTAGAAGAGAGATTAGTTTTGTTTCGCATTGATATTTGGGATCAAAGAATAGTTCCTGCTTATATATATAAAGTAAGCCATATAAATCATCTTTTGTAATCGTTTTTTTAGGTCTACCAGCCATGTTTTTGCTCCAGTTGTAAATGAATTTTTATTTATAACAGGAACCAAAATTACATGATTTGTTTCATATAAAATTTGAAAAAATTGCAGAACTGCTCTTTTAAAAAACGTTTAATAGGAAGCTGTCGCTTAAGAATTTTTTGGGCTGCGCACAAAAAATTCTTATCTCGTCTCCGTGTCTTTTTATGACCTCATTACTACGTAATTTTGTCAGTAAAAAGACACTTCATCTCGCCCTGTGGGACCAAAAGCCATTTAACTGTTTTTTTAAGATATTGAAATATATTGTTATTCTTAAGATTATGCTTTTTTGGAGGTGCGTTACACTATAAAAAAACAGGCGTTACACTATAAAAAATGTGCATTACACGATAGAAAGCAGCGTTACACTATAAAGCTGTCTAAAACGTGTCATCTAGATGAGGTAATAGCATCTCGTTTGAGAGACTTGGCTAAGATGAGGTATCAAAATTTAAAAAATATATTTAGTGGTATAACCACTTTTTTGAATTTTTATTACATAATAAAACTGTTGTATTGTTTTTAAAATATATTAACTTTTTTATATATAAAAGAGTTAGTAAAATGTTTTATCTTGATTTAAGACATAATCGGAAAAAAGATAGGAAATCTTCTTATAATGCCTATTGCTATATAAGTAGGATTAAGCATTTTGAGCTTAATAAGGGTGATTTAAATGAAGAGTTAGAGTTTAAAATTTCAGGGAATATGCCTGAGTGGGCGAAAGATGATCCAGAGAAATTTTGGAGTGCAGTGGATAAATATGAAAAAAAAGAAATTAGGGCATCTTGTAGTATTACAGTTGCTTTACCTAAAGAATTATCTAAAGAACAAAGAATAGAATTATCAAAGAATTTAGTGAGTGCTTTTTTTTGTGATGAATTTAAGCTCCCTTATAGCTGGGCTATTCATAGTCATAAAGGTACTTTAGATGGTGAATCTGATCAACCGCATTTGCACCTAATATATTCTGAAAGAACAACACTTGGAAATATAGAAAGGCCACCAGCATTGTTTTTTGAGCAATACCGGCCTAAAAATCCTGAACGAGGTGGTGCTCAGAAGATTACAGCTGATGTGTTGGGGTTAGGACAAAATCAAATTAGACATTACCGCGAGTTGACAGAACAGTTGATAAACGAGTCACTAGAAAAGTATGCTCCGATGAAAACAGTTCGTATAAAGGGCATTGAAGTCCAAGTGCCTAGTCAAGTTTCATGCCTATCTAATGCTAGCTACAATAAGAAATTTGGCACAAAACTAAAAGATGTGCCTCAGATTGAACGTTGGAAGCTTTACAGTGCTGATCCCATAATTCAAATGGATATAAAGCCATTAATTGAAAAAGTGAAGAAAATTCGAGAAGAAAACTTATATGAGCTTTATAAAAATGAATATGAATTGGAACTCAAACGTATTCATAAAATGAAAGCAGAAATCAACAAGACCAAATCAAACAATAATGATTGGGATTATGGCATGTAGATATAGTATAAGTGTAAGAGTATCTATAGTCGGTAATGGTTATTTTACAAATATAATATTTAAGTTGAATCTATTAATAATTTTAAAATAGCCTGACCACAGTTACCACAGTTACCACAGTTACCACAGTTACCACAGTTACCACAGTTACCACAGTTA
>JAHLFF010000176.1 GCA_018883945.1 Candidatus Acinetobacter avistercoris | reverse complement strand
GAACAAGACCGAGATCCTTCGCAAAAGAGTTTAACTGCAGAGCAAATGAAGCTTTATCAACTGGCGTTAGATGCGCAAAGTCAGACATTACAAGCTCAAATTGATGCATTAATTGAGACTTTGGTGTGGTCGCATAAAACTAAAATTGCGGTGAGAAAGTCGAAAGGGAAAGTTCAAATTGCTGACCTGTATAAGCAGATTGATGAGGATACTGCCACTATAAAACAGCAGATTAAAGTAGAAAAAGAACGCTTGAGATATATCAAGAAGGTGAGTGGCTTAGAGATGTTTTTAAGGCATGGGATGCTTTAACTTAATTAGAATTACCTCTCCCTTGCGCACTCAGAATATATTCTGAGGATGCTCATCACTTGCGCTTCGTTTTAAAGCAGTACTTTAAAACTTGCTCAGGAGAGGGAACTCTATTATTAAATTTATGCAAATACAAAATCAAATACTATTACTCCATCTCCCTTTGGGATGAGAAGCACTGCTTCGCAAGGGGGAGAGGGCTATCTGCTATAATCATCAAAGATAAAATTAAATTCAACATGAACAAAAAACTCGATCCCCAACTACTCATATTCGCTAAATCAATGCGCCACACCGCTACTGATGCAGAACACCTGATGTGGCAAATTCTACGTGCCAAGCGATTTATGAATCTTAAATTTCGCCGTCAGCATGTGATCAAACCTTATATTGTGGATTTTACTGCCATGAAATTGGTTTGGTGATTGAGTTTGAGAGTAAGTAAAATTGAGAAATCATAAAAAACTTGATTTTTAAATTTTGATTGCTATTATCAAATATAGGTGTCCACCTTACTTACACACGAGTAAAAAAAGACAAAAATCTATTTTTATATTGAATAGTCTATTCTTCTTAATGTTTTCTTTATTTTGTTTCACTATTAGATTCAAAAGTTTAAACGTGTGTCCAAATTTGATTCTAAGAAACAACTTTAAGGATAAACATGTCTACGATCAGCGCATTAGCTTTTGAAATACAGCAAACTACTAAATTTCATGATATTGAGATTAAACGTTCTTATATAAATGAAATAGTTGCAGCACTTTTTGGATTTAAAACTTTTAATAGTTTAAAACTAAGTTCTTACCCAATTTTTACAGATTCAATCGATGACCAGTTGGATGGAGAGTTATTTGAAAATCGCTGTGAGGAATTAAACGTCTCAATTGCGCTAGCACCTTTTTTTCAAAAGCATCTTTCAAATTATCATTTTTTATATTTAACAAATGAGGAAATGAGTCAGCTTGTTAGACATGCTTTGGATGATGATTCACTGCATGACAATGTTTTAGAACGGCTGAAAAAAACCTTTATAGAGTTCCCTCAGGTTTCTATTTATCCATATTTGATTGCACAATTTTATAGTGATTGTGAAAGTGATTTTGATGAGCAGAATAAAGATATGAATTATCTTTATCATAGATATTTGCAAGGTAAAGAAATTAGTCCAACTTGGAAAGCAGGCTTAGATAATTTTATTAAAGAAAAAGAACGTAATGATGAATATAAAGATAACTATATAAAGTATTTAAAAATTGCTGCTGATTTAGGAAGTTTTCCTGCTCAGCTAGAACTTTATCAATTTGGAGATAATGATCATTACGTTGATGACGACGATTTTGATGAAGATATGTATGACTATAGTCATTCAAATTATCCATCAGATATAGAATTGGAATTAGCAAAGCGTGGTAATGAAGAATGCCTAAGAGATATATTTGATCGAATCGTCTGTGATGGATTCGATGAAATCAAAAAATTAAAAGAGAATGATTTGATTGAAGCATGGAAATGGCAAAAATTTGCTCATTATTTTGGTCATGATTTAGCTCAAGGTAATTACAAGACAGAAGCAATATATGATCAGGGTAATATTTTTGCAGCCGAAAGTGGTCGTCATGATATACATTTGCCAAAATTAACATTAGAGCAAGAAAATATAGTCGATCGAGAAGTAAATAAATTAATTCATTTTTATGAAAATTTAAATGAATTCACTTTTACTCGTTATTTAGATGATTCTTCTTATATCAATTGGGAGGATGAGGATTTTGATTGGGAAGAAGAGTAAATAAAAATCCCCTCATTTGAGGGGATTTTTTGAATCAAATTACAGCATTAAAGCGCCGCAATTTGCTCCATATTCGCTTTAATCTTCGCTAACTGGTCAGAAAACTCAGCAAGTTTTACCTTCTCGCCTTCAACCACAGCCGCAGGTGCTTTTGCCACAAAACCTTCATTAGAAAGTTTAGTGGCAATTTGGTCATGTTGCTTTTGAACCTTGTCTAAGTCTTTTTGTAGACGACCCAATTCCGCTTTAGGGTCAATTAAGCCCTTCATTGGAACGAATACAGACACATGACCCACTACAGATGAAGAAGACAATGGCGGTTGTTCACCGTCCGCAAGGAAAGTAATGCTCTCAACTTTAGCCAACGCAGTGAATAACGCTTCAATACGTGTGATCTGCGCTTTTTCAGCATCAGTCGTGTTTTGAAGAAGAACAGGCAACAAGCGAGCATTACCTAGACCCATCTCACCACGGATGTTACGTACCGCACCAATCAAACCTTGCAGCCATTGCATATCTGCTTCAGCTTGTTCGTTAATCAATGCTTGGTCAGCAACAGGGTACTGTGCAAGCATAATCGTTTCGCCAGAAATGTTCAGCTTCGGCGCAAGGGTTTGCCAGATTTCTTCTGTTAGGTAAGGCATCAACGGATGTGCCAAACGTAAAGACGCTTCCATGATAGCAAGAAGAACACGGCGGATTTCAGCTTTACGTTCTACCGAGATATTTTCATCATTCAGAACAGGCTTAGTCAGCTCTACATACCAGTCACAGTATTCATTCCAAATGAACTCGTAAATCGCTTGTGCAGCCAAGTCTAAACGATACGTTGCAAATGCTGTTTGCACTGCTT
>JAHLFF010000023.1 GCA_018883945.1 Candidatus Acinetobacter avistercoris | reverse complement strand
GATGTCGCACATGGTCGTCCTAATATCCTAGATCCTAATGAGCCAAAGCATCTGGCTGAAACAGTCAAGAATCTAAACTTAAAGTATGTCGTGATTACTTCTGTTGATCGAGACGACTTAAAAGATGGTGGCGCACAGCATTTTGCAGATTGCATTCGAGAAATTCGTCAAACCAGTCCAGAGACTCTGATAGAAATTTTGGTTCCTGATTTTCGTGGTCGTGCAGATATTGCCCTGAAGATTCTGAGCCAAAACCCACCCGATGTTTTTAATCATAATATTGAAACCGTTCCACGTCTGTATAAAGCCATGCGACCAGGCGCTGACTATAAGCACTCATTGGATTTACTCAAAAAATTTAAACACTACTGTTCTGAAATTCCAACGAAATGTGGTTTGATGGTCGGTTTAGGAGAAGTCGAGGCTGAGGTTATTGTGTTATTAAATGATTTGAAAGATTATCAAGTAGACTATGTCACAATCGGTCAATACTTACAGCCATCTAAATCTCATGCGCCAATTCATCGTTTTGTTACGTTGCAAGAGTTTAAGCATTATCAAACACATGGAGAGCGCTTAGCGTTTAAAAATATTTGGAGTGCGCCATTAGTACGATCAAGTTATTTTGCAGACCGTCAGTATCATGGTGAAGCTGTGCCTAGCCCTTACATGAGCGAATGAATTTTCATCCTATTTACGTTTATTAACATTTCAGATGGAAATAGTCATTTTCAGCTCATAAGAACACTTTTAAAGTAACTCAAGGACTGGTAAAGCCAAAAGATATGATTTAACCAAGCAAAGATAAAAGCATTTAAAATTGAGGCAAGAAGAAATGACGTAAATGACTATAAATTTGGAAACTCATTTCTAAAATTTAAAAATATTACAGTCTCATCATAAAGGAATATGATATGAACCTGTTCAATACCGCATCTGCAAAAAATCTGCAAACAACCCATTTAATTAATCAACATACTGTACATACCGCCCCTGTTTTAGCCTTACCTCCAGAAGATAAAACGTCTTTATTTCGCCGCTCTATCCAACATAATTATGCTGACTTACTCAAAATAGCGGAAGATTCAGATATGGCTATTGGTCTTACAGACCATCACGGGACTCTCTTATGGACATGGAGTAGTTCTGCAATGCTTTCTTCTGCCGAACAGGTTCATTTTATTGAGGGTGGGCATTGGTCTACACAGGCTGTTGGGACCAATGCGATTGGTATGACGTTGAACAGCCAAATATCAAGTTGTGTCTATTCTCATGAAAACCAAATGGACAGTGTTCGAGATTGGGTTTGTTATGCCGCGCCGATCTGGGATCCGACATCAGGGCAATTTCATGGCATTATTAACCTTTCCACAAAATATAAAAAACATACTCCTTTGGGGCTGCTTGCAGTTGAACGCTGTGCGGATTTAATACAACGAGCCATAAAGTTTGAACAGCAAAATTTTTTATACATTAAGGCGCTAGGCTCGCCTTGGGTTCAATTTAATGGGCATACCTTGAACTTGAGTCACCGTCAAATTGAAATACTTTGCATTTTAGCTTTGCATCCCCATGGCATTGGCTTAGAAGAGTTACACTATGCCCTTTATGGTGAGCGTAGTGTCAGCCTAAAAACCCTAAAGGCTGAGGTTTCACAACTTCGTAGCCTATTACCTCATTCAATTGAGGCTCGCATTTATAGGCTTAGCTGTGAAGTCCAATGTGATTTTTTACGCGCTGAACAATCATTAAATGCAAATCTTATTTCCAGTACATTCTCGCTATATAAAGGTAGCTTTCTCTCTAAATCAGAAAGCCCTTTACTCAGCACTTGGAGACATTGTTTTGATGCCCGTTTAAGCCAGTTGATCTATCAAATAAAGGATATCGATCAATTATTAAGAATTATTGGGCAAACACATGACCGAATTGATGCGGTACAGCGTTTATTAGAGTTATTACCACAGGACAGTATCCACCGTAATTATTTTTCAAATCTGATTTAGATTTGATCTGTTGCTTCAACTCTAAAGTTTTATTGTGAAGCAGATTGAAAAGGAAGTATGATTTTCATACTTCCTTTAATAAAACTTAAAATTGAGAACTAAATACAGTGAAGTCTAGTAATTCACTTACCCAGCTTTGACACCTAGTTTGTCGCTGCAAGGTGTATCCATGCCATTACTACAGCTTTAATAGTTAAAACCGCCAAATCTTATAGGTCTAAGTTATGTAAGTATGATTTACCATAAGCGCACGTCTATGCCGTGATGGTGACGATAAATATTTAAGAATGCTGACAAGCTTCACCCACCGTTGGTGGTATAGAGGATCGGCATCCCCTTTCTTAAAGGGGTTTCAATGAGGTGTGAATAGCCCCCACTCTTCTAGACAAATTTAGTCTATTCTTAAGACCTTTTTAGTAGGAAAATATCTATTCATAGCTAGGTTCATGAACCAAATATTTTACAAGTTATAACTTTAGTACTCTAAGTAATTAAATTTGTTGTTTATTAAACATAAATTTAATTGTGAACTATATTATAGGTGAACATAAGTTAAATAAATAACATCTGACATTTAATTCATTAATTTTGATATAAGATACATTTTATTCTATATCACAGTCAAACTATATCGTACATGATATCTCCTTGTGCTTCTTCTCTGATTGTATAATTGCGATGATGCAATAATTCATTTTTGAGGTGTGCTGAAATTACAGAAGATTTCCACTAACTACACTTTTTAAAACACAAAATATTCCGTCAAATGTAGATATAACAGACATGTATTTTATTTAATGCCTAATAAACACTTATCTATATGATAATATTTATTTAAATAATAACTTGAGTTAACAATGAGTTTAGATCAGGCGAGTTTACTTAAAGCTTGGCAGCGTTTTATCGAGATTACAGGCTGTGAAAAGTCCAAAATCCCTGTGATTGGTGTTAATAACTGCCAAAATATTATCTTTAAGGACTCTGATTTAATTGAGAATGTATATAGCCATGGTGTATTTGTTGAATTGCATCCAATCCAAATTGCACATCTCAAAGAAAAGTACGTAACTTTTGATGAAGATCTAAATGCAGAGATTATTCGAGACCAGCTTTCTTTTGCATTTCCTTTGCTTACGATGCACAAGAATCGTGAGACATTTTATCTTCCCTTATTCATCGTAGATCTCCCTTCGGATTTTTTGGTAAGAGGTGGATTCACTGGTTTTGATATATCCTCAAACCTACCCGATAGTATTAAGGTAAATATCTCTGTACTGCTGAATTATTTTGATGTTGATATAGGTCAAATTGATGAAACTCGTAATTTCATTGATATGGTTAACTTGCTATGCGATACCAAACACTCAGACTTTAAATCGGTATATGAAGGTTTCTTAAGTTGGGCAAATGAGCGCCTGCAAATGAAAAACAATAACTTCAACCAAATCTTTTTGGCTCCAAATACTAGTGGCGTAATCTTTTCAGCTGTTAATGATGATTTCGGTAGTAACCGTGATCTTGGTGACTTTAAATATTTACTGTCAGAATTAGAAAAAACTGATCAAAGCAGCGAAAGTTATGTGTCAAAAAATTATCCATTGCTCAACACCTATTTAAGAAAAACTAACAATAGCCAATCGATTATTAAAAGCTGTCCAGTACATCAAACAAAAATCTATGGTCTATTTGAGCGTGAATACTCATTAGGACGTGGACAGTTTCAATCAATACAAGCGGCTAATATAAAACCTGAATTACCATTGATTGCAGTTCAAGGTGCTCCCGGCACTGGTAAAACTACCCTATTCAAATCCTTAATTGCCCAGCAAGTTACCGCTCGTGCACTTGCAATTATTAATGGGAAGGATCGCAATCATAATATGTTAGTGTGCTCTACAGCAATTAAAGCCGTGGATAACGTCATTGCTGATCTAAAAGCAGATGAATTCACAAAAGAATTAAACTGGCTTTGGTTTCATGGTGGTTCAAAGCAAAAGATAGAAAATGAAGTAAAAAACAGATTAGAGCCACATATTTCTCATATTGAAAAGAATGAATTTGATAAAGAGAAATATGATTCACTAACTACGGAAATTCTTTTCGGTATCAGCGAAATCAATAAGATTGCCCATCAATTTCAAAATGATTATCAGCTACTCCAAGAGACAAAAGCCGAAGTTCCATTCATTACACCTAACAGTAATCTTGATCCTAACGCGCTTCGTAAAGAGTTAACTAAATATCAGATGGAGCTTGGTGAAAAGTTAGATGCTGAGTTAAAAAATAAAGGATATTCAGATACAATTCTGGAACAACAATTAACTCAACTGACTTTTGAAAATAACAAATTGTCAGAACAAATTGATGAAATCCATGTTGCCATGGATTGCGTGAAAAACTTATTGGCATATTGGCCTAACAAATTCTCACCTTCACAATTCTCAGATTGGATGCTGAATAAAAAAGTACGTGGTACGTTCGCATTATCTTTTGGTGACTTCTTCAAGCTTCAATTTTTAAAGATCGTTGCAATGTTTTCTCCAGCTAAAATCAATCTTTTAGCTTCGTATGAAGTATTAAGCCGACATGATGAGTTGAGTGAATTTAAAAGAAAACTCAATCGTGGAATCGAACAGCTTGAAATATTAAATACACTGCATCAAGCATCAATCAATTTGAATGCATTTATAGATGCTCATAAGCGATTTAATGAAAACTTTGAGGGATGTAAGGATTTATCGGATGCATTACGTTTAAAGGCAGTTGGGTTAAATCGCAAGATATTTGAGGATTCTGTACAGTTCCTTTACCAAGAGCAGTTGAAGCGTAAACATGAATTAATTGAGGCTTTATCTCATTGGTCGGCCATGCTACTTGGTGGAAATACACCTACTCCTAATTTTGGTAAATTCATCAAGCAAAGTACGAAGTTTTATAATCTTATTTCATTGGCGTACCCAGTTGTTGCTTCTACATTAGCCTCAGCATACAAAATGTCTGGATATAAGAAACTTGATCAGCTTAAAGGCATAAAACCTTGGAACTTGGTATTACTTGACGAAGCTGGGATGGTGTCAGTAGAAAATCTCGTTCCAGTCTTGTCACGTAGTAACACAGCGATGATGGTTGGTGATCCTCTACAGCTAGAGCCAATTCGCACAATCTCAAAACCATCTATTCAAAAAATCTACAATGAGTATTTCCTTAATCATGATGAGGAATACAAAATGCTTGGTCCCGGTCAGGTTACAGCGTATCACCGAGCAGCTGGAACCTTAACTGGTGAAATCAGCGATATTGGTGATGGAATCATTTTAGATGAGCATAGACGATGCCAGACCCCGATCGCACAATTGTTTATTGATATTGCTGAATATAAAGATCTCAGCGTTGCTACTTTCAAGCCCAAGGAATCAATCGAAAAAGCCTTCAATGCGCTTGGTGGGCATCATTTGATGTTCTATCATGTAGATGGTTCAAGATCGGTCGGAAAGACGAATCTGGACGAAGTACGTGCCATTGGTGAGTTATTAAACCAACTAGAAGAGGCTGGTTACGACCTGAAGGCTGATATCGGCATTATTACACCGTATGCGGATCAAAAACGCTTATTGTTGAATGCTTATGGTAAACGCCTTGGATGTGAATTTGAAACTCGTATCGGCACAGTGCACCAATTCCAAGGAACTGGTTTTGACGTGATTATTTATAGCCCAGTGATCTTTGAGGAATTGGACAGTCCATCTTTCCAAAATACACGTCCAAACATGCTTAACGTAGCAGTATCTCGTGCAAAACAGCAGTTTATTGTTGTTGGTAACTACCACAAGCTTAAGCAAACAAATGGCCCATTAAAAATAGTCGCTGAACGGACGTCTTCAGATTTCTATTTAGAGCTTGGTAGCCAGAGTCCAAGTTACCATGATTTCTCAATCAGTTTTGCAGTAGAAAAACACATCTATGATGCTCAACATATCAAAGCATTTGAGTTCTACCTTGAGAATGCAGAGAAATCTATTGTGATTGTGGTTCCATGGATTCGTAAGCCTCACAACACGCCAGTCCAAAAACAATTGGATCTAATCAAAGCAGCTAAGAAGCGTGGTATCGATTTGAGGATTTATTATGGTTACAGCAACTTAGAAATGAATCAGAAGGATGACAATGATCAATACTTGGTCCAAGAGTACATCAAGGTACTTGGTTCAGATAATGTTATCCGTATTCCGCAAGGAACTCATGAGAAGGTCCTACTAGTAGATGATCGATTGTTGGTGATTGGCAGTTGGAATTGGCTTTCTAATGCATACTACAAATGGTATGAAACTCAGAATATGGCACAGACCAATTTAGCGATACGACGTGAGACCAGTATCATCATCATGGATAGAAAGATCATTACAGACTATAAGGCACATAACCTACACAATGTGATCTAAACAAAAATAGGGTGAAAATCTTATATCTTCACACTTATCCTTTTAAGGAAATTCATAATCATTCAGTACTGAACTTTTAGTTTAGCTCTACTAGATTATCCTGCATAACCATAGTGCATATAAAACAAGTTTTATACTTGTGGAAAATGTAATGTTAGCAATATTTCTATGATTTATTGTGGCATAAATGACTTATTTAGCTAATGCAACACGAGCATGAAAACTTCGTGACCTATGATTTCCTAATTAGGTTGAATCGCAATAAAATGCAGTTTATAAATTGGAATATGGCCTATCTTGGCATGAAAAAAATTGAATAAAAAAAGGCTATTTCCTGTAGAAATAGCCTTTTTTATTTGAAATATCTAAAATATTATTTAGATTTAATCAATATTAGCAAATTAAATCTCTAAAATATTGTTTTTATATATAAAATTTTTTAAAAACAAGATTTTAAAAGAAGAGCAAAAATGATAAGAACTATAATAATCCCCCATATATTAAAAGATTTCTTTTGATCGTCTAATAAGGCTGGAGGACTATCAAGAGGTGCATGTTGAGGCCATTGCTTCAATTCACTCTTAGAAGTTCTTAAATTCTCTATTTCCTCTTTTTGTTTCAGCTCTTCAAGTATTTTTTCTTTAATCCGAGCTGTCTTGCAAAAATCACACATAGTTTCAGTTATCGGAAGCTTACATTGACATGACTCACATCCATTTAATTCTTGCTCATTTTGAATTTTATAATTTTTTTCTCTACTTAAATCTTCTAGAGGACTGGAAACACTATTAGAAATAGAATTCTTTTCTGACAAGACATTTTCACACTTATTACAAATTTCAGATGTATTTAGAGTCAAAGAGCCACAAATTGAACAATTATTTTCTTTATTTACCACCTTGCTAATTGGCTTCTCTATACCATGTATTTGATTATAAGGGTCATGAATTGAGATCACAGCATCAAAAAAACGGATATATGCTATTTTCTTAACAAGGCTTGGATTATCGTAAAAAGTAACTATTGCAGTTGAAGTAACCGGTTTGTATGGTTCTGCGTTTTTAAAGCTTAAACCTGCTTCCTCTATCTCATATCCTTCTGCATCTAATAGCTGTGCATATTCAAAATATAAATCCTGCACCTGCCCATCTTCATCTGGCTCAGGAGAATATGTAGCTTTAATACTAATCAGAGTTTCATCACCTTTAGTTTTTAATTTACAAGCTAATAGAGGTACTGTTTCTGATGTGGGGTTTACTTGGGAATAGTGTCTGATACGATCTTCTAAGTAAATATCTAATTCTTAATTATCATCAATATCTTTAATTTCAGCCACGGTATCAAATAATTGAAGATATTTGGCCTCCTTGATAAAGTCTGAATTATCGTATAAACGTAATAAAGCAGTAACGACTACTTCTTTACCCGGATATGCATGTGCAACCGAAATACCAATTTCTTCAATTTCAAAGCTATCCTGATCTAAAACTTTTACATATTCATGATAAAAATCTACACACTCACCATATTCATCTGCTTCAACTTTAATAGAAACTTGAATAGATAGTGCATACTCCCCTTCTAAAAGTACATATTTACCGTAAATATCCCAGATATGAAGCATGTTACCCTCTTAATGCTTTAAAATTAACTTATAACTTTGATTAAATTAAAATTTATATTCAATAGATTATGGCTTGATAATCTCTTTTACAGTGATATTTACATCACCACTTGGTAAAGACAATGTTGAACTTTCATCTTTAGTAAGGCCTAGTAACACCTGTCCTAAAGGACTATTACAATGTGTTATACCATCCTGATAATTATTAAAATTATTAGAAATTTTAACACTTACCACCTTCTCAGGATTTCTGCTATCTACATATTTAACTAAATCCCCTCCTTCAACAAGATCAATTGAATCTTCTGGGAGAGGATTAAATCCTAATGAATATTGATTATCTTTTAATACTTTCTTAGATAACTGAATTTCAGATTTAAAAACACTTTTTTCTTCAGTTGGTTTTAGATTACTCAGTTTTTCTAGTAAAATTTGCATCTGCTCTTGCGAGTTTTTAAACCAATCTGTTGACCAAATACGATGTATTTTCCATCCTAAGCTTTCCAAAATTTGTTGTCGTAGTCGATCACGATCTCGACTAGATTTTGCTGAATGATAGGTTGCTCCATCACATTCAACTGCTAATAAATATTCACCTGGATTATTTGGGTTCTTGACAGCAATATCTAAAAAATAACCAGCCACTCCCAATTGTGGTTCACATTCGTATCCATGAGTTGCAAGAGCTTTCATCACTGCAATTTCAAAGTCACTATCAGGCGCTTTCCCTGTAACTTTTTCCTCATGTAAGAAACCAGATTCACAATATCTTAAGAATGCTTTTAGTGCAGTCACACCCTTACTACTAGATTCTGATGATAAAATATCTGTTGAACTCATTGATGAAATTATATGCATTCTCTTTTTGGAGCGAGTAAACAGCACATTGAGTCGTCTCCAACCTGAACCTTGGTTAATCGGACCAAACCTTTGAAAAACTTTACCTGCAATCTGCAAAGGTCCATATGTCATTGATATGACAATAACATCTCTTTCATCACCTTGAACATTTTCAAGATTTTTAATAAAAACAGGCTCATCTGATCCCATTTTTTTATCATAAAGCCCCTGCAATATAGAGTCTTGAGATAGTCTAAGTTCTAATTGATCTTCAATCTCATCTCGTTGTTGGCTATTCATTGCAACAATACCAATTGACTCATTTCTATCTTGAAGAAGTAATTGGCATACTTCATCTACAACACTCTGTGCCTCTTGATAGTTTTTTCCAGAATTAAATGTTCCAGATATTTTCTTGTATCGAATACCAAATTCAGGGGAACTTTGAATGGGTGAAGGAAATAAAACAAGATCAGAATCATAAAAATGTTTATTTGAAAATGCTATCAGTGATTGATGGCGTGAGCGGTAATGCCAACGTAAGCGTCTTGTTTTAAACAATGATATGACTGAATCTAAAATACTTTCAGCATCTTCTACACCAACTAATTCATCTTCATTTGCCTCATCAAGATTTATTGATGTACTGAAGAAGCTAGTTGGCGGCAATTGTTTTGGATCTCCTACAATAATTGCGCTTTTACCTCGAGCCAATGCTCCAATCGCATCTTCTGGCAAAATTTGCGAAGCCTCATCCATTACCACCAAATCAAAGTCAAAAAGACCTGGTTTTAAGTATTGAGCTACAGACATAGGGCTCATCATGAAACAAGGTTTTAATGCCTGAATTGCATTAGGTGCTCGCTCAAGCAAAGATCTGATTGGTATATGTCTTGTTTTTTTCGAGGCTTCTTTAGAAATTAGTGAATATTCCGTTAAATCAGATACCCTGCCAGAGGCTATACCAACCGGAACATTACATGATGCAGCATTACTAGCGATCTGCTTTCTTTGTAAAATCACTAATTCATTATCATAATTCTTAAAATTATCAACCATCGTTGATAATTCCATCCCATTATATTTTTGAATTGAGGTATCAGTATTAATAATATACTTTGCTAAAGAACTATACAAAGATAGTTGAACTGCATTAACAACTGAACAGTCCTCCAGCACTCCATCTTCCAACTTTTTAATGATACTTCTTAAACCTAAATTTTCAGCTTTATTTTTAATTGTGTAATAATTACTCCATGTAAATATCCAATCCTCATTCTCTAAAGCTAAATTATTTCTTATTATCACATCACTAAAAGAAATTTTAGACTGATTAAGCCAATCCTCATCTATATTAGAACAGTTTTTAAATTTGATTCTAAAAATATCTTCATTCTTAAAATTATCAGAAATTTCTTCTAAAACTCTTTTAAAATTTTGGTAATTTTTTGCATCAGAAATTTGAGTTAATTTCTCTTTTATAATTTCACTCGAATCTAAAATTATATGCAAAAAACTAAGAGTTTTTTTAGCTCGATTCATTTCTTTACTATTAATTTCACCCATTAAGTCATCAAAATTCCATTCGGTTGACAAAATAGGATTATTACTTCTAATTTCATTAAACTTTAATAAATTCAGCATATTAGCATCAAATAAATTCAATGCACTCTCAATATCAGATAATGAAATTTGTTTCGAAATGAAAGATGGTTCGAATTCAATCTTTAATTGTTTAAGAGACATTAAAGTACGAGAAATCTCACTACCATCCTCAATAATTTGGTGAAGGTTAGATAGATTTTTAATTTTAGTTGAGTATAAGGCAGAAAAATCATGCAACAACTTCAATGTTTTGTTTAATTTTGGCTCAACTTTACGGTCATATTCTTCAATAATAGATTTTACTAAATGACTTTCTATTCTTAGAATAGCTGAACCAATCTTCACCCGCTCATCAAAACCAATTCCATATTCATGGCGAACACCTTTATACCAGTCACGCAATGTTTTTATATCATCTAAAGGCGTATTTACTCCATCATACATATCACCTAAAATTTTATATTTCTCATTCAATTCATTAGAAGAATCAATATTCTTCTTGAAATCAATTAGTTTTGGGAAATTATCCTGTATTTCAATGAATGGCGCATTTATATTTTTATTCATACCCAATATGAATTTACGAGCATTCCACCAACGCATCGTGAAATATTTAAAAAATCCACCTATACATATATTTTTATAATTTAGCTCTAATTCTTCTACACTTGGTAAATTCTCTATTTTGTACAAACTTTGACAATCTTGATAATTTAGATGCAATTTATTAAATATAGGCTCAAAATCCAATATAAATTGATCAATACTAGATTCGTCAAATATTTCATTCCTATGTTTAAGAAGATCAAATGGCAAGCTCTTTAAATGACCTACCAATAATTCCATTTCACTAAAATTCTCTTCAGAGTATCCAAATACACTCTTGAGCTCATAAGGAATATTTTTATTAATCAACTCAATATCAGGCTTTAAATCTAATAAAGCAGTTTTAATTTCCTCTAACTTGCTTATGGAATCGTCTATATCATCCAGAGTAATAGTTTTATCAAATGTATTATTTTCATTTATCAAATTTCTAATATTCTGTATTGTATGAGAATTTAATTCATTTACATAGGCTTTACTAAATATTGCAGTAATGCCACTATGGTTTTTATTTATTTCAGCATATAAATCAGTATATTTAGATAGTAAATCAACTTTTTCGATTAGATCATTAATTAAATGGTAAGATACTGCTTCATCAAAAATTGGTAATTTTTTTGTATCAAGAACAACTCTTTCAACTACTTCTAATTTTATATCATCAAGCAAAAAAAGCTCGGTAAATAAATACTGTATTGCTTTTAACTCTTTATTCCATTCTTTAAGAGAACTAATAATTTCTGATTTTTCTGAATCAATTAAATTAACTTTATTAACACCAAACCAATAATGTTTCGAAATTTCCTTATTTGTACATTGATCGCGAGTTTGTATATAGGCATTTTCCAATAAATTTCCACAATCAATATAACTATGGATTTTTTCCTGATTCAAAGAACTTACATTTAAATTATCGATCAATATTTCTTCAGGATTTATATTCAATAAATTTTTAAAATACGTTGCCTTTGATAAAATTTGATGTCCAGTTAGCTGTGTGTCTCCCCATTCTTTATTAATATTTCTTACGTACTGATTCAAGTTGTTTTTACACAACTCTAATTTATTTTTTATTAGGTGTATTTGGTTCGGTTTAGCATACTGCTTAAACTGTTTATATTGCTCATTTAAGTCTTGCAATATTTTTAATTTATTAGATTTATGACTGTGCAATTCAAGGCAAAATCCACCTAGTCCTGCCTTATCTAATCTGTCTTTAACAACATTGAGAGCTGCCATCTTTTCAGCAACAAATAGAACCTTTTTACCATCATTAATTGCAGCCGCTATAAGATTTGTAATAGTTTGAGATTTACCAGACCCAGGTGGACCTTCAATGACTAAGTTTTCACCTTTTACAGCATCAATTAAGGCGCTGTGTTGTGAACTATCTGCATCATAAATAATTGGGAATTTATCATGAATATTTTCGATTTCATCAATTTCATATTCAGAGTCAAAACTAGGATGTTGACTTTCTTTGGCTACTTTACTAAATAATTGCTGAAGTACTGGATGTTGTTCAATAGAGTGCTCTTCAGGCCAATTCGCAGGATCTAAATCTTGATACATTGCTTGTTTAGTAAAATTTAATAAACTTATACAAGCTCTGCGCTTAATACTCCAACCCTCTTCATGAGCTAAAATATTTTTTTCAATCAATTTAAAATAATCTTCTGGCGTACTTTCATCATCTAACAAAGGTAATTCTAAACCGAAATCATTTTTTAATTTTTCATGTAATGTAATATTACTTAAAAGCCCTTCATCTAACATCGTCAGTTCAAAATTATCATAGCCCCCATGTTTGGCTTTTGCCTTTTTCTCAATTTTCACAGGTAAAGTGAAAAGCGGTGCTAAACGTTTTAGATTTGAATCTTTACTATCTGTCCATTCTAAAAAACCAATCGCAATATATAAAACATTCGAACCTGTCTCGCTAATAGAGGATTGAGCCTGTTGCCTTATATGCTTGAGCCTAGTTTCCAAATCTTTTGGATATAATAGTGTCTGTAAAATATTATTATCTTTAACTACGAGTGAATCCTTTGAACAGTTTTCATCAAGTTCAAAATTAGTTTGATATCCCAATTGTTTAGCCCAAGATTCTGCACTAGGAGTTTGATCCTTAATACTTGCTTTATCTTTTTCCTCCATTCCATAATATTTTTTAATTTCAGAATCTGATGGTTTTGGAACGGGTAGTAAATCTATTACACTATTTTCATTCAATGCATTGAATAAAATATCTGGAGTAGTATCTATAAACTGAAGGCATTTTCCTCTTGGAAATTTATAATTCAATAATGCATTTCTTGAACTTAAATCCAAAAGACGCTTACGGATTGATTCTAACGAATCATATGCGAATGTTGATGTACCTTCAGTCATTTAGTTTTAAAACCCCCTAAAGTTCAAAGCTATAATCTTTTTATCTCTTTACTCATAGTAACAATTCGGTTGCTATTTTAATAGTGATTCAAGCTCATCAGACCACCACTGCATCATCTCTTTTCGTTCCTCAAGGTGTGCACCTTTATCGTATATTCCTTTAACACCTTGCTTTAAAT
>JAHLFF010000175.1 GCA_018883945.1 Candidatus Acinetobacter avistercoris | reverse complement strand
ACATACACCGTCTATCTTCGTCGGCAGCGTCAGATGTGTATAAGAGACAGGAACCAGGCATTCACGGCTTGATCGCCTAGACTCATCAGGCCCAAAGTTTGCGGATTAGAGGCCTCTAATAGCCAGAGTACGATAAACGCACTTAAGTTAAGACCCAGAATAGTAGAGAGGATCAGCTTGCTGTTAGTACTTAACTTGCGCCAGCGCTTGTTTTTTTTAACATCCATCAACACCAAAAAGCCAATACCCCCAATGATATACAACATGCTGATAGTAAAAGTAATTAAATACTGGCCGGAAAAACTCATCAAGCTGTTGGGGAAGAGTGAAAATCCACCATTATTAAAAGCTGAAACGCTATAAAAGGCTGCATAAAATAATGCATCGCTGAACTGATATTCTTTGAGCCACGCCAAAGTCAGAATCAGCGTACCGATTGCTTCAAAAAATAGTGAATATAAAAATACGGCTTTAATGGTAAAACTGACTTTTTTCAGACTGGTTTGTCCGATGGATTCTTGTGCCATGACTTGCTGCTTCAATCCCATTTTTGGAGCCAGACTCATTACTGCTAGAATGGCGAAAGTCATAAAACCCAAACCACCGCATTGCAACAAAAACATAATGACGATCTGCCCAAATACCGTATAGGCTTCACCGACATTCACCACCGATAGTCCGGTGATGGTGACTGCTGAAGTTGCGGTAAAAATAGCTTCCAGCCAGCTGATTTCTCCCTGATGTGCAATGGGCAGCATTAATAGCAGCGAACCGATCAGAATCAATCCGAGAAATCCTAAAGCCAGTAAGCTTGGAGGGCTGAGATTAATCGTCCGGTGTTCCTTTAAGTTAGAACTTTTCATAGATGTCTAAAGTATTTAGAAAGGTGGCGCAAAGGCTCTAATAATCCTTCAACCACAAGAATATCGCCTTTCTGAAGAACCTGATTGGCATCTACGTGATATTGCAGGGTAGACCCGCGCTTATGTAATAAAGTAGTAATTTCAGGCCCATGCTTCATCAATTGATTCAATGGCATACCATGCTGTTCAGTATGAATTTCAATTTTGACAATATAGTGATCATCCTCAAGCGCCATATAGCGACTGACCATCGGATAGCTTAATGACTGGGCCACCCGAACTCCCATATCTTCTTCAGGGTGAATGATTTTTTCAACATTGAGATGGGTCAGAATCATGTGATGGGATTTTGATTTCGCTTTCGCCCATATTTTCTTGACGCCCATATTTTTTAAATGCAATACACACAGGATACTGGCTTCAATATCCTCTCCAATTGCCACCACAGCAGCATCACAGCGCTGAATATTCAGCTCGTCGAGTACATGTTCATCGGTTGCATCGGCAATCACGGCATGGGTTAGCTGATCAGAAATGTTTTCTACATATTTTTTATTCAGATCGATCCCGATCACTTCATGATTCAGGCTGATCAGCTGTGTGGCCACTGTGGCACCGAAACTGCCAAGCCCAATGACTGCAAATAATGCCATGGATTGTCCTTCGTTATCTTTATGTCATTCGTTATATTCGCTATGGTAATAAGAAGGCGATTCTTCAGCTATAGTCTTTAGGTAAAAATACTACAAATCTTTGAAGTATTTACGCTTCTTTCATATGAAGTACAGATTGAAAATTTGGACAGTCAGACATAACCTGACGATGTGTATATAAGGTTCCATAACTGTTTTGGATGATGTATTCGAATTCATGACGATCATCTTTCATGATATTGAGTGTGGCTTGGCGTTTGTGTTGAGGATAATTTTTTAGATCGTCGATTGAGGCACAAGAAAAGCTTTTCACAAAAGATGAAATTTTAGGATCTAATTTCACTTCTTTATAATGATCTAGAAAAATATAAACAACGAATTTGGGATACTGGTTGAGTATTTCTGAATGTGCCTCTATACCTGCGATGTTGCTGAGATTATTTGCGGTCGCATTACTGGGAATATTTTTCATACTTGTTCGAACACGATCTTCTTCTTGATTTAATTTGTATGCTGGATAGCCGTATAAATAGACAAATAAAGTAGTGAGCAAAATAATAATAAAAGTAATATTCATATCTTAAGATTCTGTTTTTCTAGTTATTTATCATTATAACAAGATTGAAAATTAATGGATAATTGGTGTTTTCATTGATGATGCACTTTTAAATCTGCATAGAATATTATCCTAAAAAAACCGCCTCAAAAGGCGGTTTTTATTGTTTGGATATCAGAATCTGAATTTATTTCAGGAAACGTTGATAACCCAAGTTATTGGTAATTTCCTGATAAGGATAGGTAATGGTTTCGAGAGTTTCGATCAAACCGTCCGGATTTTGTTGTGCATCGGTCGCTTCAAGACCCACCAGAACACGTCCTTCAGCAGCGCCGTGGTTACGGTAGTGGAACAGGGTAATGTTATGGGTTGGACCAAGACGTTCCAGGAACATCAGTAAAGCACCAGGACGCTCCGGGAATTCCACGCGGAACAGACGTTCATTTTCAATATCGGCATGACCGCCGATCAGGTAACGGATATGCAGTTTGGCCACTTCATCATCAGAGAGATCGTCAACGTCATACTGGAACTTTAAGGCTTCATAAATTTCCTGACGTTCTTTCTCGCCATTTTTCAGACTGATGCCGACAAATACCTGCGCAGCAGAAGCATCGCTGGCACGGTAGTTAAATTCAGTAATATTACGACCTTGCAAGGCACGGCAGAAACTCAGGAATGAACCTTTCTGTTCCGGAATGGTCACGGCAAAGATTGCTTCTTTACGCTCGCCCAGTTCGGTACGTTCCGCGATATAACGTAAACGGTCGAAGTTCATGTTGGCGCCGCAGACAATCGACACCATGTTTTTCCCTTCGATGCTATGTTCAGTCACGTATTTTTTGATGCCGGCCAGTGCCGTTGCACCTGATGGCTCTACGATACTACGGCACTCGTCATAGG
>JAHLFF010000174.1 GCA_018883945.1 Candidatus Acinetobacter avistercoris | reverse complement strand
CTTAGAGCGTCGTCGTCAAGAAGCTGAAGCTGCAGAGCATGAGCTGGTAAATGACTTCTCTGATGTTGACCAAGCATTCTCACAAGCTTTAAACGAAGACCAGTTCTAAGTTTAAGCTTTGAATAAAAAAGACACCTTCGGGTGTCTTTTTTTTGATTATATCGTGAGAAAAATAAACAATGATAAAGCTTTGATATTTACTAAAATATTCATATAGTAAAGCTTGTTAAGCTTTTTTTAATTTAATACAACATTATTTTCGAATGATCAATTCAAGGGGATAGAATGAAAATTACACAAAATATTTTGGCATTAACGATCTGTGCAAGCCTGTCATCTTTTGCTTTGGCGAAGCCCATGCCAAATTCAATTTTAGTTGAAGACAAGGGCATCGTTCCGATTGTGAAAACTCAGATTATTCGTACGGTAAAAGGACAGGCACCTGTTAGAACTGTAGAAGCAACAATTTTTGAAGTATCCAATAATGGCCAAGATATCGTGGCACGTAATGTGATTCTGGAAGATGGGGAATCAACATTTTCAGAAAAAGAGATGTCGAATCCGGTGATTAAAAAAGGCGGATTAATCGTACCGACTTCAAAAATTGGGCTCACTAGCACGCTAAAACAAGGGGGTGAAAAAATTTCAGAAATTACAACCATTGATGCTTCAGGTGTTGAATTTAAAAAAGGTGAACAGCCGATCCGTCGTGACTTACAATTGGAACTGCAAAAAAATGATGCTATGAAAGAGAAAGTAAGTCATGCCGTGATGAGTGAAAACGGGGTCAAGACACGTGATATTGTGGTGTTTGAAGAGACTGAGTAAACGAGTCAATAAAATTAAAATTGATTAGTTTTTGTTTGCATCTTTAGTTTTACAAAATGAATCATATGTGCCTTCAGCTGTAACACTAAATTCAATTTCAATATTGAAATTCGCGTTATCCTGAAGTAATAGTATAGATATACAAGGATAAGCTCATGAAAAAGTTAACAGCGGTCATGGCGATGGCGACAATATCTACAATGCTTTTGGCAGGTTGTGAAAGTATGACACCGAATCAACAACGCATTGGTGCAGCTGCGGTTGGTGGAGCTGTTGGTGGTGGCGTAGGGAATAATGTCGGTGGTGGATTAGGCGCAACACTCGGTGGTGGTGGTGGTGCAGCGGTCGGCAGTAAAACGCAAAATGGTTCAGATCGTAATGCAACCTATAGTGGCGTCGGTGGTGCCATTGGTTCTGCTGTAGGTAAAAGTATCTTTGGTGGTAACTCAGGTGCTGCTATTGGCGGTGCACTTGGTGGTGGTGCTGGTGCAGCAATTGAGCAAAACAAACGCTAAACAGAGACGTATGATCCTCTTTTCATAGTTTTATAAATTATTTTGTTTTATAAATTATTTTATAAATTGAAAACCAAATAAGCGCTTACGAGCGCTTATTTTACGCGTGTCGCATGGGGTTTCTTACGGCGAATATAAACCGTTTTATGAACTTCTGCGATTCTCAGGCCAGACTCGTCCACAATATTGACAACATAATTACGGTACACAGGGGCAAAATTATCTGCCAGAGACTGAATAGTTTGTATTTCTGATTGATCAATTCGAATATCAGCATATACGGTACCACGACCAGGTGTTAAAAACTCAATAGAGGCAGCTTTATCCCAAACGATGTAGGATGAACCTAAGTGGTACATTAATAAAGTCATATAAAATGGATCAACCATTGCATATAAACTGCCACCAAAGTGAACACCTACAATATTTTTGTTCTTGCGAGTGAGCGGCATCTTAACGCGAATATGATGATTTTTAAGATCAATTTTATCCAATGAAATACCTGCACCAACAAAAGGTGCAAAGCTATTGATCATATATTTAGAAATAAATGGGATTGTCACTAACTTCTTTAAAATGCTCATTTAGGTCAATTTTTTTTATCCTATGACATTGCATACTAAAGTACATAAAACATCCATACATTGATCATAAATTTTATAAAGCGAATAAAGCGGTCAATCGCTAAAGTGATAAGGTGGGAAAATCATGCAATTTGAATCACATTGGATTAATACTCAAGATCAACAAAAACTGTATGCAAAGACCTGGGGTGATCATCAAAATCCTGCCTTAGTTTTAGTCCATGGCTATCCAGATAATCAAGAGGTGTGGGAACCTATGCTTGAATATCTTATTCAAGATTTTTACGTTATTACTTATGATGTGCGTGGTGCAGGGCAGTCGAGTATTCCAAAGAAAATCAAAGCTTATGCCTTGCCTCAGTTATCTTTAGATTTGGAAAGTGTGGTGAATCAACTTTTGCCAAGTCGTCCCTTCCATCTTGCAGCGCATGATTGGGGTTCTATTCAAAGTTGGGAGTCGGTGACCGAGCCTAAATTTGAAAATCGTATTTTATCGTATACAACGATTTCTGGACCCTGTTTGGACCATGCTGCATTTTGGATGCGCAACCAGTTTAAACATGAAAAATCAAAATTCTTTAAACAACTTTTTAAATCTTGGTACATCGTTGCTTTTCAACTCCCGATTTTAGCACCGACCATTTGGCATTTCTTTAATGCAGAACGTTGGGGAATGGTATTAAATCAACTTGAAAAGTCCAAGGATTTGCCACTGAACGAAAATATTTCGAAAGATGGAGAATACGGTATTGGTTTATACCGCGCTAATTTTATTCCACGTCTTACACGACCACGTCAGCGTCATGCGATTTGTCCTGTACAAGCAGTGGTACTTAAGCGAGATAATTTTGTAAGTCCAGAACTGATTGACGAGATCCCAAAATGGACTGAGAGCTTTGAGCGTGTAGATGTCGATGCGAATCACTGGGCGGTATTAAGTCGTTCTGAGGAAATCGCTGAATACGTTAAATCTTATGCACTTAAACATTCTAAATAATATAAATCTGAGCGTTATAAGCATATAAAGCAGTAAAGGTTTTGAAAAAAATAATTAGACAGTTGAACTCATGTAAAAGATTAATCTCTGTTAAACTGCATTTTTTTTAAAACCACTTTTCATATGATCGCAATTATAGCTGCTATCGTAGTCATGTTCGGACTATCCTTAGCCCGTGTTCCTGTTGTATTTGCCTTAATTATTGGCGCATTAACAGGTGGTTTGCTTGCTGGACTTGGCTTGCAAGGTACATTAGAAGCATTTGATAAAGGCTTGGGTGGCGGTGCGAAAATCGCATTGGCTTACGGTGTGCTTGGTGCGTTCGCACTGGCTTTAGCTCGATCAGGTTTACCCGATTTACTGGCTTATAAATTAATTAAAAATTTAAAAGGCGGGGCTGACCAAAAAGCACAATTTAGAGTGAAATACGTGATGTTTGCGACGATCGCTTTAGCTGCGATTGCTTCACAAAACGTAATTCCAGTGCACATCGCCTTTATTCCTGTGTTAATTCCACCCTTATTGAGTGTATTTAATCATTTAAGATTGGATCGCCGTTTAGTGGCGTGTCTACTTACCTTTGGTTTGTGTGCGACGTACATGATGGTGCCTGTCGGTTTTGGTGCAATTTTCCTGAACGATATTTTGGGTCAAAACATCAATACTTTTGGTCAGCCTTATGGTTTTGAAATTAGTTATGCTCAAATCCCTGCTGCAATGGCCATTCCTGTATCTGGGATGTTCCTTGGTTTATTGATTGCTATCTTTTTTACCTATCGCAAACCCCGTGATTATGTAAATACACATTTCGATGAGAAAGTTCAAAATATTTCAGGTGAAATGGTCAATCTAGAACAGAATACACCGCCTCAAATCTCTACCTTTACGTTATGGATGGCAGGTTTTGCGGTGATTGCGACACTATGCGTTCAGCTCTATTCAAATTCAATGATTTTGGCTGGATTGGTCGGGGTTGCAATCCTTAGTTGCGCAGGTATTTTTAAGTGGAAAGAAGCCGATGACGTGATCATCAGCGGTATGCGCATGATGGCTTTGGTTGGCTTTATTATGATCTCAGCGCAAGGCTTTGCATCGGTGATTGAAGCGACCAATCAAGTTCCTGCATTGGTAGAGGCTTCTGCAAATTGGATTGGAAATAGCCAAGCTTTAGCTGCTATTCTCATGTTGTTGATTGGTTTACTCATCACTTTGGGGATAGGGTCTTCGTTCTCCACTGTACCGATTTTGGCCATTATTTATGTCCCTTTATGTATTCAATTTGGTTTTAGTCCCGCAGCAACTATTGCGATTATTGGTACTGCTGCTGCCTTAGGTGATGCAGGTTCACCTGCTTCAGATTCGACTTTGGGTCCGACATCTGGTTTGAATATGGACGGCCAGCATGATCATATAAGAGACAGTGTGATTCCAACATTTATTCATTACAATATTCCTTTGCTGGTGTTCGGTTGGATCGCAGCAATGGTGCTTTAAAGCATATTTAAACACCAATCTTAGAGATAAAAAGGCGATTTTATAATCGCCTTTTTTGTTTTTTAGTTGATTATAAATCAGATTAAATTACTCGGTTTTATTCTGTATTATTCAATTAATTTTGTTATTTATTCTTGAGTATTTTACTTGGATTTAAAACCAACTTTAATGCTTGGTTTAATTAAATAAATATATAAAACAATAGTTTGAAAATAAAAAATAAATGATATATTTAATGCTATTGCATAATTTAAGAATACGAGTTTATGATAAATCTTAATATAAATTTACTTGAATATTATTCTATGTTTTTAACTCAATTTAAAAAAATTACGTTTATTTCTTTGATCGCTTTTTCAAGCAGTGCTATGGCTGGTCAGTGGCAAATAAAAATGGGCGGATCTGCAATTGCGCCAAGCAATGATACTCAAACAGCCCTGGGAAATGTGAAAGCAGATAGTGAATTAGCATTTACACCTTCTGTTGAATATTTCTTTAATGACTATATTTCTGCGGAGCTACTTTTGGCGACGCCAGTAAGCCACGATGTGTTACTGGATGGAAATAAAGTAGCGAATATCAAACATCTACCACCGACATTAACGGCAAAATATAATTTTAAAAATTCAACGCGTTTTACGCCTTATATCGGTGTCGGTGCGACTGCTTTTATCGCATGGGATGAGACTGGCGTAGCACAGAAAGTAAAAGAGGATTACGGCTTTGCAGGTCAAGTTGGTTTTAATTTCCAACCTGCTGATGCAAAAAATTGGGGCGTATTTGCTGATGTACGTTATGCCAAATTAAATCCAGAAGTTACCCTCACGCAAGATTTTGATCATGCTAAATTTAACTTAAAGATTGATCCTGTTATTTATACATTGGGCTACAGTTTTAAGTTTTAAGTTTTAAGTTTTAAGTTTTAAGTTTTAAG
>JAHLFF010000173.1 GCA_018883945.1 Candidatus Acinetobacter avistercoris | reverse complement strand
ACATTTTTCCCATCTGCTGCCAATGTTGAGCAACTCATTGGATCTTGATCGACAATCACTGAAGATTGTGCCTGATCTGATTGATCATGATTATTACAAGCTGAAAGGGTGAAAATTGATAATATATAGGTTGCGGTGACGATCATTTTCTTTTGCATATATTGAGCTCCGTTCTATAAATATTAAATTTCTTATTAAAATCAAATTGTTTTGCGAATTATAAAACTTACTTACAACACAAAATTACGTCCTTAATGCGACTTAAAACGTAAATAACCTCTCCATCTTAAAGATGTTTAACAATCAACACCAATCAAGAATAGAAATATCAAAATAATTAAGATAATCTAAATTAAATAACGCTCCTCCTTCACTTTCATAAATCAGATCCCACTATGTTAGATTCTTTCCCCAAAACCATTTATGCAATTCAACATCTCGCCTTTGAAGATTTGGGCTCACTAGAAGATATTTTTTATCAGTTGGGTTTTCGAGTCCGTTATTTTGAAGCTGGTATTGATGATTTAAGTAAAGCATTTGAATACACGGGTTTGACCATCATTTTAGGTGGTCCTATCGGTGTTTATGAAGTAAATGATTATCCCTTTTTACAACAAGAAATCGACCTGCTAAAAATCCGTTTAGAAAAAGAACTGCCAACGCTGGGTATTTGCTTAGGTGCTCAACTCATCGCACATGCACTGGGTGCAAAAGTATACCCAGGTCATGCTAAAGAAATCGGTTGGAGTCCTTTAGAAATTCGTTATGCAACCAACAATCTTCTCGCTCCCCTAGCCAACGTTCCTGTGCTGCATTGGCATGGTGATACCTTTAATTTACCTGAACAAGCCATCTTATTAGCCAGCTCAAGTATTTATAGCAATCAAGCTTTCCAAGTCGGCACCAATATTTTAGCTTTACAGTTCCATATTGAAGTAAGCAATGAAAGCCTAGAAAAATGGTTAATTGGTCATACATGCGAACTTCGTAAAGCTCAAGTTGATATTGCTCAATTACGTCAAGACAATCACAGCTATGCCCCTGCTTTAGAACAAGTAGCAGCTGAGATCATGCATAATTTTATGCATCAAATCATTTTAAAATAGACTATACATCTGACTATGATTCAGATTGAATATGCATACTTTCTCTTTGTTGAATTGAACTCATATGAGCCCTTTGCTGAGTATCGCCCTCATCCACTTTTTTGCTTTAATTAGTCCGGGGCCAGATTTCTTCTTTGTCACTCAAAGTGCGATTCGACAGTCTAGATCTCATGCTTTGTGCGCAGCACTTGGTATTTCTTTCAGTATTTTGGTTTGGGCCATTTGTGCGATCAGTGGTTTGCATTATTTATTTCAAAAAATGGCATGGTTACAACAGCTTTTAATGATTTTAGGTGGATTGTATTTGATCTATTTGGGTTACCAAATGGTTCAATCCATTAAAAAACAGAAACAAAGTGCAGCACCGAGCACAGCACAACCTTATACGCCTAAATCTAAAATTACCCTATTACTCCAAGGTTTCCTTACCAATTTGGCAAATCCAAAAGCGTTGCTGTATTTCAGTAGTGTGTTTGCTTTAGGCATTAATTCTGATGCTTCATTAAGTTCGCAAAGTTCATTACTGATTTTAATATGGATTGAAAGTTTGATCTGGTTTGCTGTCGTGGCTTATATTTTTTCGATTGGTCGGATTACTCTGTATTATCAAAAATTCAGCAAATGGATCGATGGCATTACCGGTGGAATCTTTATTAGTTTTGGCTGTTTCTTAATTTTAAATCGAGACTAACTGAGTCCGAACTCTGCAAATACCTTTTAAAGAACATTAAAATACCATTCAAATTAAGCTCAAATACGATTTAGAAGTCATTTATTTGATGCTATTCGAATATCTTTTAGATCAATAAGGTTAAGCTCCTAAAGTCCGAATTTAAGAATACAAGATACATAAAAAAGCCCTTGTACAAACGCACAAGGGCTTTTTAATTTTAACGCTTATTATTTAGCAGCTGGCGCTGTAGCTACAGATGCTTCAGTCGTAATATTCACTGTAATCTTGTCACCTACGTTTGGTACATAACCACCCACGTTAAAAGTTGAGCGATCGAAAGAAGTAGTTGCATTGAAACCAATCGTTTCTGCTTTAGACATTGGATGTACAGCTTGTTTATTCAATACAGCATCCAATACAACAGGTTTAGTCACATCTTTAATAGTCAAATCACCTGTGATTTTATATTTGTTCTTGCTTAAAGCTTGAACTTTAGTACTTTTAAATGTGATATTTGGAAATTTTTCAGCATCAAAGAAATCTGACTTTAACAAGTGCTCGTCCAATGCTTTTACATTGGTATTCAAGCTCGTTAATGGAATAGTCACATTTACAGAGGAATTTGCAGGTTTAGCATTATCAACATTGATTGTGCCTTGGATGTCACTGAAGTTAGCAGATGGCGTTGAAAAACCAAAGTGATTCCAAGTGAAAACTGTAGCTGTATGCGTTGGATCAATTTGATAAGCGACAGGCTTAGCAACACTGAAAGTTGCTACAGATGCTAAAGTTAAACCTAATGTTAATGTTTTTAAATTCATGATTATTTTCTCACTAAGGAATAACAACGAGTGTATACGAATTTTAATTTTGATCAGGTCTATGGTTAAGACATTATGTTCCATCTATAGAACACTAAAACATATCTATTCTTAATTTAAAGTTTATATTGGATAAATCCAGTTTTTTTTGCGAGTTTATCGTATAAGGTTTGTGCATTAATATTGTCTTGGTGTGTGAGCCAATACACACGATCACACTGTCTAAGCTGGGTGTGATTTTGCACATGCTCGATCAGATGACGTGCGATACCCTTGCCACGATGAGCCTCTTGTGTAAATAAATCCTGCAAATAGGCATAGGGTTTTAAGGTCCAACAACTGTCATGCTCAATCACGTGAACAATTCCAACCACTTCACCATTCAATACAGCCACAAAACCATACATATGTTCATATTGCGCTTGCGATAGCTTAGCCCATGTATTTTTTGTGACATCATCAGAGATTTCTGTTTGGTAAAATGCTTGATAGCCTTTCCATAATTTCTGCCAAGAGGTCTCATGCGAAACATGTAATGCTTGAACTGAGATATCGTTATTCATTTTTATTCCTTCCCTGTTATTCTTGTACAATTAAAAAAATAATTAACTATGACTTTTAGATTTATTCTCAAAAATAAGTCAATAATTCTAATTATCTAATTACTAGCGTTCTTGAGTCATTTCATAAAACATACTAACGTTCGGTATTTCCATATTCCCGCCGTCCCTCCAGAAGGATAAGGCATTTTTGTATATCAAGTTATTGCCACATAATGATCTTTTTTGATTTATGAAAAATAGCTAACATCTAGATTAGGGCATATATACAAACTTATATAGAATCAATTAAAATTTTAGCAACATTAAAAATACTTTTTACTATAAATAAGAGAAACACATGAAATTATTACATTATTTTTTATCGATTATTTTTATAACCTCTTCAACAATAGTTATAGCAAAACCAGCTCAATTCTATAAACCCTATAAAAGTAAGATTGATGTTGAAAATATTCAACCCAAAAAGTATGAATTAGGAAATATCAATGTAACTTTATCAAGTAAAAAAGAAGCTATAAATTTCTTAACGCAAGAAGAAATTCATGCAAGATACATTCAAAAACTGACTGAAGAGTTAAAAAATAATAATTTACTAGCCGATGAGCAAACGATTAAACCAATTACTCTAAACTTTGACATTCAACAAAAGCGTATTTTTGCAGGAGAAGATCTCGAGTTTATAAGTCCTAAAATTGTAGGCAAATATGCGCATAGCACATTAATATACCAATCCAATTTAAAATATAATAATCAAGAGCTTGCTGAACTAAACCAGAGTGAAGTACTATCAATCGGTAAGAAAGGTAGTTTGAGTAAAATCATACGCGATTTATCAGGAAAAGGTAAGCCTGAAAATGAATTAGAAGATATAGATGCTTTTGCACACTATATGATTAATCAAATACCCAAATAGATAAAAAATTAAAGCCCTTTTCAGGGCTTTTTTATAACAACTTTAAAGCTTCTTCACCAATACACGATCAACTTGCTTACGACCGGAAGTCGTTTCACGGTTTTGACGGCGCACTTTAATAATCTTGTCTTCTTCCATATCTTTCAACAAAAGAACAACAGCGACCATGCTTTCTAAAGATAGATCTTGGCCAATCCACTTCTCTTCACCCGCATCCATTAAGGTAATTTCATCACTAATCTGGTTATACAGGCTCATATTTCCTCACTTGTGACATATAAACATCACACTAAAATTTATACCGAATAAATGGCGTGAACATTATACGCGTTATTGGAGTATTAAAGCAGAATTTTGCTCGCCATCTGATAGAACAAAAAAAGCGCTCCTTACGAAGCGCTCTTCCAATGACTTAATCTATACGATTAAGCTGTAATTTCTTGTACCGCTGCAACAACTGCTTCAGTTGTAATACCAAAGTGTTGGTACAAATCTTTTGCTGGTGCAGATTCGCCATAAGTAGTCATCCCGATCACACGACCGTCAAGACCCACAAACTTCCACCAGTAATCCACATGTGCAGCTTCAACAGCAACACGCGCACGGATTGCAGCAGGTAGAACGGCTTCGCGATAAGCTGCATCTTGCTTCACAAACTCTTCAGCACATGGCATAGACACGACACGCACGCCTTCAAGCTGAGCATATGCTTCCATAGCAAGTGATACTTCAGAACCAGTCGCAATAATGATTGCTTTCAATTCACCTTTTTCTTCAGCCAATACATAACCACCTTTCGCAACATCTGCAATTTGAGCATCTGTACGGGTTTGGAATGGTAAGTTTTGACGAGAGAAGATCAGTGCAGAAGGACCTTCAGAACGTACAAGTGCAGATTTCCAAGAAATCGCTGCTTCTACGGTGTCACATGGACGCCATGTGTTTAAGTTCGGTGTACCACGTAATGACGCAATTTGCTCTACAGGCTGATGTGTAGGACCATCTTCACCTAAACCAATCGAGTCATGTGTATATACATGGATCACACGTTGCTTCATTAACGCAGACATACGCACTGCATTACGCGCATATTCCATAAACATAAGGAATGTAGCGACATAAGGTACGAAACCACCGTGTAGTGCAACACCATTGGCAATCGCAGTCATACCAAACTCACGCACGCCATAATGTACGTAATTACCCGCTGGATTATCTTGTACACCTTGGCAACCTTTCCAAAGTGTTAAGTTTGAACCTGCAAGATCAGCAGAACCACCCAACATTTCAGGAAGTAATGGACCAAACGCTTGAAGCGTATTTTGGCTTGCTTTACGTGTTGCAATCGTTTCAGCTTTTGCATTGGTTTCAGCGATGAACGCATCCGCTTTTGCAACAAAATCAGCAGGTAAATCACCTGACATACGACGCTTGAGTTCTGCTGCTTCTGTTGGATATTTTGCAGCATATGCAGCAAAAGTTTCATTCCAAGCGGCTTCTGACTCAGCCCCTTTGTCTTTGGCATTCCAAGCGGTATAAACATCAGCAGGAATTACAAACGCTTCATCTGTCCAGCCTAAAGCTTGACGAGTTAATACGATTTCGTCATTGCCTAAAGGTGCACCATGGCAATCTTCTTTACCTTGTTTATTTGGTGAACCCAAACCAATCACTGTTTTACAAATGATTAATGTTGGTTTTGCAGTTTCAGCTTTCGCTTCTAAAGTAGCAGCACGTAATGCTTCTGAATCATGACCATCAACTTTAAGGACTTGCCAGCCATATGCCAAGAAACGTTGCTCTGTATCGTCAGAGAACCAACCTTCTACTTCACCGTCAATTGAGATACCGTTATCATCATAGTAAGCAAGTAACTTACCTAGACCCAATGTACCCGCCAATGAACATGCTTCATGCGAAACACCTTCCATTAAGCAGCCATCACCCAAGAAGCAATAAGTAAAGTGATTCACAACTTGAATGTCATCTTTGTTAAATTGTGCAGCTAAAGTTTTCTCAGCAAGCGCAAAACCAACGGCGTTCGCAATACCCTGACCTAAAGGACCAGTGGTCGTTTCAATACCCGGTGCATAACCCAATTCAGGATGACCTGGAGTTTTAGAATGCAATTGACGGAAAGATTTCAAATCATCAATTGAAAGCTCATAACCCGTTAAATGTAACAATGCATAATGAAGCATTGATCCATGACCATTAGACAATACAAAACGGTCACGGTTCGCCCATTGTGGATTTGACGGGTTGTGATTTAAGAATTCACGCCATACGACATCAGCAATATCAGCCATCCCCATTGGTGCGCCTGGATGTCCAGAGTTTGCTTTTTGCACAGCATCCATTGCTAATACACGAATTGCATTAGCAATACGACGTTCATTCAGCGGGGTTGTCATAGATCAGAGTCCGATATATTAAAAGATGAAAAGTTGAATTAAATTCAAAACTGCGCATATTGTCTTAAAAAAATGAGACAGCGTAAAGACTAGAGACTAATATTTAACTCAATCAAGGGTAAAAAGCTCGAATGAGTGAATTATACTACAGCTTGAAGATGAATTTAATGGGTATTTACCCCAAACTTATGCTTTCGATTTATACATGACCATACATGTAAAATTAAATCAGTAGATTAATTAAACTGCCAAAAACCAGCGAAGTACAATACAGTTTCAATTTTTAAAAAATATTATACATTTAATGTGATTAACCCATCTATAAGGCTCATAGAAACCAAATGTCCATTTATTGAGCTCAATATCAGATAAAAATACAACTAAATGAAATAATTTCATGCTTTTTAGTCAGGTTAAGCTAGTTCAAAAGTCTAACTCGATGTAACATATTGCGTCTTTTGAATTAACTGTGATAGGACTTATGCGCGAGTACGCTGTATTTACTTCAGAATCTGTAAGCGAAGGTCATCCAGATAAAATGGCTGACCAAATTAGTGATGCTATTTTAGATGCCATCTTGAAAGAAGACCCGTATGCGCGGGTTGCTTGTGAAACGCTTGTCAAAACAGGTGCTGTTGTTCTTGCAGGTGAAATCACCACAACTGCAAATGTAGACTTTGAAGCTGTTGTTCGCCAAACGGTTAATGATATTGGCTACAATCATTCTGATTTAGGCTTTGATGGTTCAACCTGTGCTGTCATCAACATGATCGGTAAACAGTCACCCGAGATTGCACAAGGTGTAGATCGTCAGAAACCTGAAGATCAAGGTGCTGGTGACCAAGGTCTAATGTTCGGTTATGCGAGTCGCGAAACTGATGTCTTAATGCCTGCGCCTATTTCCTATGCGCACCGCTTGATGGAAAAGCAAGCTGAATTGCGTCGTAATGGGCAGTTGTCTTGGTTGCGTCCTGATGCCAAAAGCCAAGTTACTTTCGCTTATGAAAATGGTAAACCAGTTCGTTTGGATGCTGTCGTACTATCGACTCAACATGATCCTGATATCTCACAAGCTGATCTAAAAGAAGCAGTAATTGAAGAGATTGTTAAAAAAGTCATTCCTGCAGACATGTTCCATACAGATACTAAATTCCATATCAATCCAACAGGTATGTTTGTGATTGGTGGCCCTGTAGGTGACTGTGGTTTAACAGGTCGTAAAATCATTGTTGATACTTACGGTGGTATGGCTCGTCACGGTGGTGGTGCTTTCTCTGGTAAAGATCCTTCGAAAGTTGACCGCTCTGCTGCTTACGCTGGTCGTTATGTTGCAAAAAATATTGTTGCTGCTGGCTTGGCTGAGAAGTGTGAAATTCAAGTTTCTTATGCTATTGGTGTTGCTGAACCAACATCTATTTCAATTAATACTTTTAATACCGCTAAAGTATCAGAAGATTTAATTATTGCTTTGGTTCGTGAGCATTTTGACTTACGTCCATACGGTATTACTCGTATGCTTGACCTAATTCAACCGATGTACAAGCAAACTGCTGCTTATGGACATTTTGGTCGTGAAGGTTCAGATACTGCATTTACATGGGAAAAAACCGATAAAGTCGAAGCGCTTAAGTCTTCGGCAGGTTTCTAAATGCGTGAGATTTAGCTTTCTAAATCCACGCTAATATTCTATAAAAAAAGCTCACAATCGTGAGCTTTTTTTATGTTTTCCCCTCTCAACCAACCTTTGCTGAATCACAGAAAAGGTGTATTCGACTTTATTCAACCTGTATGTTTATTATTTTGATTTAAACTATCTAATAATGATTTTTGCGTAGGAACACTTTGATGATCCTGTAAATAAATTTGTGCGCCTTTGAAAGCCACGGTGACGATCAAACAAGCGGCAAGACAAAACAACCAGAACCCATAAGGTGTTCTAATATTTTGAGAGCCACATTCTGTACATATTTTTTGTCCTGAAGCGACAACCTTGTCACAACAAGCGCAATGATATTGATAGTGCATATTTAAACTCCTCTATGACTATATAAAAATTATTTTTATACTTATTTGCTGAGTGAATTTTACTCAATTTTTAGTGTATTCACTATATATGACATTTTCAACAAAATACGATGACCTAAGTGTCATTATTTTATTATTTAAGACAAATGGTTGATTTAAAACATTCTTTAACTATTCTTAAGAATTTAAAAAATGTAAGAATTTTTAACTTTAACGTTACAATTACCGCTTTTATAGCTCACTTATATACATGAATGAAGTGAGTTCAAATTGAAATTCTGAAGATTTAAAAACCTCAAATCTTTTAAATATAAATAAATTCTCAATTGTACTTTACTTAAACCAAATGAATATTTTGAAGAATACTGTAAAATAAACAAATTCGATGGAGTTTCAAAATGGTTCAATTAATCAAAAAAGGCGGTTTAAGAGAGCGTGCAAATCGTAGTCGCAGCTATCAAGGTTCAGAAAATACTGAAACGACTTTAAAACCCAATACCTATCCGCAGAGTAATAAAAAGGAGGAATTGTCTCCCCCTTCTAATGAACAATCCCAATACTTGCTAGATACCGACTCAAATTCTGATTTAAGTTCAAATTCTCCAAAATAAGCTTAATCCATCGACCCACAACCAAATGGCAAAAAACAAAAATAATAGGCCAGAAATAATATCAATATAAACAGCTGAATTTTGATATAGATTTTTAATTTTTGGCATCGAGATGATGAGCATCAACAATGTAAAAACAATGAGCGTTTGTATTGGAATAATCAACGCCAATTGAGTTTTCAAATGTATTGAAGCAGACGAGCTGAGTGCCAATGAAAATACACTACTAAAATAAATCAGCGTTTTAGGATTGGATAAATTGGTGAATAATCCCAATAAAAAATAGTTAGACTCAGATTCAATATTTTTCAATTCATTGTTTTTAAATTCATTGTTTTTAAATTCAGTATTTTTCAATTCAGCAGTTTTAAGTTGATTGTCTAACTGATTATTTCCCCAATTAACAGATTGTTTATAGCTTTGAACTCCGCCTTTAAACATTGCCCATCCCATTCGCGCTAAGAACACACCACCGATGAGCATCAATACCGTCTGAATCCACGGAAATTGTGTAACCAGTACGGTAAAACCCACCAGAGTTAAAAACACCCACAGCATGATTCCAACGGAAATACCCAAAATTATTTTAAAAGCATTTTTTCTGGTCGTTGTGGCTGCACTTTTGGCAATCAGTAAAATATCGGGGCCTGGGCTCAATTGAGCGACAAAATGTAAGAGACAAATCGTGAGAAGCAAAGACATATACAGAAAGCGATTATTTACAAAAGCGTATTATAACGTGAGGAAAAAATTCAAGATGAATTAAACTTTATTTTTATTTTCATTTACCTCATATGTTTTATTTTTAATGACCTCAATAGACTTCTTTTAAAATTAATTATTCACATAACATACTATTCATCCAACATACTCATCATGAGTATTCGCTCATCCTAAACTGCTCCCACACGGAGAAGGTATTTTACGTATCAATTTATTACTACTTAATGATCGTTTTTTGACTTATGAAAGAGATCTAATAAAGAATAAAAAAACTGAATCAAATGATTCAGTTTTTAGGATGAAGTGAATAGATGACAAATAATTATTTATTCACATCTTTCATTTCAATTTTTTTGGCATCAGGCGTGATTTCACGTGCTTCACCATCAATGATCGTAGAGTCATTTGGACGGCCACCTTGTTGGTTTTGCATATCTTGCATCTGACGCATAATATCTGCAAATGGATTTGGTCCTTGAGCATTACCGCCCATTCCACCCATGCCATTCATATCGCCCATCATACCACCCATCATTTTTTCCATCATGGC
>JAHLFF010000172.1 GCA_018883945.1 Candidatus Acinetobacter avistercoris | reverse complement strand
ACAAGTGTATTGCGTATAACCGCCATTATGTTAAATGGGAAGAAATAAAACAAATTTATCTATATGGATAACAAGTACTTTTAGTGCTCTCAAACTTTCTGAGAATAAGTTGAAAAATATACAAATTAATGTGACAATTTTTACTATTTATTCTAAATTGAATACAAAAATCACATGTTTAAAAGATTGAGTAGTAAACATAAAAAAGCTTTAGGCTTCACTCTTATTGAATTGATGATTACTGTTGTGGTTGTTGCTATTTTGGCCGCTATCGCTCTTCCCTCTTACCAAAACTATATCAAACGAGCCAACATTAAAGCAGCGCAGACTGATCTCGTTGCATTAAGCCTTGTTTTTGAAAATTATTATCAACGTAATCTTTCTTATCCAAATCAAGATTATACAAATACAAGTGCCTTAAGTGTATTCCCACAATGGGCTGCGAGTAAAACAGATACGTTCGAATTTTCAAGTAAAAAAGTTGATGGGGGTAAGGGTTATGAGCTTTATGCTACGGCTAAAAGATCAAGTAATTTGGCAGGTTGCGAATTAAAAATTACCAATACTAATCAACGCACTGCGACTACAAATTGTGATGGTAAAACCACATGGTAATACCATTCACAAAACAAAAAGGCGTTAGCTTAATTGAATTAATGGTCACAATTACGATATTAGGGATTTTAGTGATGTTAGGTACATCACTAACTTCCTTATGGTCCAAGCAAGCTGAATTAGATAAAGCAAGCATGTCACTCAAAAGTGCGATGGGGTTAGCTAAAGCCACTGCTATTCGAAATGAATATGCTGTTGGTTCTACATTAGTTGCCAGTCAAATTTGTTTTGATAAAGACTCCAAACACCTATCCGTGCATAAAGCATCTGCATCGGGATCTGCCAGTTGTTCAAGTCCCATTGTATTTGACTACCCTCTAAATTCTGCAATCGACATTAATAACGCAAATACCACTAGTTTTAAGTGTTTTGCTTTTAACCCATTTGGGCAAGTCACAACAGAAATCACCAATAATTGTAAAACCAACTTATCGCTTACGGTAAGTAATGGATCTCTCAATGAAACCTATACACTCAATTAAAAGATCACAGGCAGGTCTTGGATTATTAGAAGCATTAATAGCTGTTGCCTTATCCGCAATTGTGATTCTTGGTAGCGTTTACAGTATGGGCAGAATGCTTGTTTCTCAGCAGCAAACCAATTTGCAATATATTGTTGTCAATCAGCTTCGTGACAAGATGCAAAATGCAAGCGTAGAACAAAAGAAGAATTGGTGCGAGAAGACAGAAGTACCGACAATTAGACTACCAAAGCAAACAACAGACACCACCATTACCGTCATCTGTGAAGCCATGCAAGTCACCGTAAATAGCACCAATACAACTTTGAATTATACGGTAACTGACAAGCAGCCACTTAAATTTGAAATTGAAGACGCGATGCTTGGCGGAAAAGTGACTGTTGGAGAGTCGTTATGAAAATGCATCAGATAGGTGCAACACTCATTGGCCTTTTGATTGGTTTACTTATTGGTATGCTTTGCATACTAGCTGTTCTCACGGCATATAAAACCACCGTCAAATCAGGTGTTGATTCAAGATTAGCTTCTACACACGATACGCAATTACAAAGTGGGCTGACGATGGCCCAAATGTTTTTGCAAAATGCAGGGTATGGGTTTGAGAGTGGCAACAATATTCTAATGACTACCCTGCAAATCAATTCGGAAAGCACCAAAGTTGTTGTATGGCGTCTACAAGATAATTCATTCGTTACTTGTCAGGGGATCGCTGATATAGCAAGCGACGACAATAAAAAACGTAAACTAGTCTTGATTGCAGGATATTCCGATAGTACGGGTACAGCTTGTAATGCTACTGCTAATTTAGGTTCTTTTGTTTGGAAAGCTGAAAGGACCCTTGCTATTTTAGAAGACTTTTCAAATGATCAATCCAACCCTAGTCAGATCTCATTTACCCTACAAAATAAAATATGTACCCCCTTTGGCGCTACCGAAGAAAGTGAATCTGTATCTCATCCCTATGTCACCATTTCAGCAGGAACAAGCACTCAAACTATTGCAGGTTTAGAAAAAGTCCAACTCCCTGTTTGTATCGTTAATATTGCGTCTTAGGAATGATAAATATGTCAGTCATCAATAAAAAATCACCTAAAACACAAAGCGGTTTTGCAACAATTTTAGTTGTTCTCCTTGTCGGACTTGCAGTTGCAGCATCGGCACTTGGAACTGCATATTATATAAATACTTCTCAACGAACTTTAGTCTCTAGTCATGCTCTTACCAATGCTCAGTCGGGTGCTTGGTCTGGCGTGGAGATTTTTCGTAAATACCTCTTATCCCGTGAAGAAACTGACTTAACTAAACTGAATGGCGAAAATTTAGTTCTGAATGTGCAAGGTGGCAAAGAGCTAAAAATCAATAATATTACTTCATCACAAACCAGTACCAATCCTAATATTTACCGTGTTTCAGCCAAAGTTCAAAATATCAGTGATAATTCTGCCGCTTCCGCTACAGTCCAAGCTGTTTATGAAATATCATTTACGAATGAGAATCCCAATAACAATGGGAACTCAGGCAATGTCACCACTTTCCCAAGTGCAATGAATTTTTATGGTGATCTTAATGCTGATGGTGGCATTACTATGTCCAATGTAGGTGAACATGCTGTAGTGAATGTTACGGGGAATTTTTCAACAAGAACAGGCCTTACAGGAATCAAAGAACTTAAGGTCATGGGTGATGTAAACATTAGTGGTGGTGGTATCACGGGCCTTGAGAATATCTATTCAAACGGCAATGTGACCTTAAATGCTTCAGGGACAACAAATTTGGTGTCTGCCAAAGGAGAGGTTAAAACTTCGGGCGGCGTAACTGCAAAAGATATTTATGCTGATGGTGATGTAACTTATGGAAGTAGTGGTACTTCAAACAGTATTGATACCAAAGGTTCGATTACCGTGAGTGGCGGTGCGACTATCAATAAAGCTACTGCGGGGAAAAAGATCAATGTCAGCAATGGCACGATTAATACATCATTAGCCAATTCCGACATCAATTATGCTGTTTGGAATAGTCTAAAAACATCGAAAAGTGGTGGAACATTTTATTGTACAAGTCCGTGGTGGAACTCATATACCTCCATTTCTGCGGTAAGTTTTTCCAACTGCCCTACTGATACTTCAAAATTGATTAAACTCGCTGTGGGTACGCAAGTCGCATTTCCAACTGGCGCTTTGGCTACAGTCTCTCTAAACCAAAAACCGATTATCAATGCATCCTATTATGAGACTCAGGCAAATTATACATTGAGTCTGAACAACCAAAATCAAATCATGGTGTATGTACGTTCAGTCAATGGGGTTACTGAAGGTAGCTACCATCTAGCCAAACTCAAGAAAGACAATAAACAATCTTGGGGGTATCTATGCAAAACCGTAGATTCCAATAATTTCTGTACAAGTAATGTTGTTGCAAATTTTGGCAATGAAAAAGGCTATGTAAATGAAATAATTACATATTCCAATGGTGTTTGGACCGTTAACGACAATCAACAATCAGTCAATAGTATTGCCAGTGGGATCGTTTTTTTTAAAGGGTCACTTAAACTCGTAATGGGTAAATACGTTAATACCTTCATCTCAACAGGCAATATTGAGTATGGTACAAGTATTACCTTAACAGCACCCAACTACGCTGATGCATCTCAAACGTGTGGGTCAACCTATTATCCTACTCCAAATAATCTATGTAGTTCTAAGACAACATTAACGTTGGCAAGTTTGGCGAACATTGCACTACTTGCAGGATCATGTACCGATGCCAGTACCATTGAAAAATGTTCGGCCAGTTATAATGGCGGCGATATTGTATTGAAATCATCAGCCACTATTTTAGGCAACATTATTGCAGGAAATAAACTTGATACATCGGGACAAACTGTAGTTAAAGGTTCAATTTTAGCTGCTGCACTTGGTCAAAATAATGGTTCAAAGCTTGGTGGGTACACCAATATCGACTTTAACGGTACAACTGAGGACAAGACGACGATTACTCTACCAAGTGGTGAAAGTAGTGGCGATGAAAGTAAAGCATCAACGGAACGTGTAAAAATTAAATGGGCGAGATATAGTTAAATATTTCTAAAATTAACATAATACACCTTATACGAAATGCTTAGATATTTATCTTACATTTCAATGATATAGTTCAACCTTATAAGCCCCTTTTCTCCAATCGGGGCTTTTTTTATGATTTATCATGTTCCACGCTTACTTACTGACCAAAGTTCCACGGCTTTGATAAGCCCAGGTGAATAATCAGGAAGCCTGGTCTTTTTCTTTTTGGCGTTTATCTAGGTCTTTCTTTAGCGCCTTTTTATCCTGGTAAGACGCAATCAGCATGATCGGGATCAGTAC
>JAHLFF010000171.1 GCA_018883945.1 Candidatus Acinetobacter avistercoris | reverse complement strand
AAATCAAACATCATCTTATTTTGGTCGAGGAGCACGATGAGGATATTGCCAGCCTCAATCCTTATAATCGCTTACCGATGATGATTGAAAATGAACTCAAGCTTTTCAATACCGCTATTATTTCTGAGTATTTAGATGATCGATATCGTCAAAATAAACTTTATGCAGATGCACCCGCACCACGTGCAGAACAGCGTCAGTACATTTGGCGTTTTGAGCAAGATTGGTTGAACCTTGCCGATATTATTTTGCGTCATCCTGATACGCTCAATAAACCAGATCTATTAAAAGCACAAAAAAAATTACGCGATACTTTAATTTCACTTACGCCATTATTCCAGCATTATCCGTATTTTATGTCCGAGCAATTTACAATTTTAGATTGCATGTTAGCGCCAATTTTTATACGGTTAAATGCAATGGGCATTGAATTGCCTAAACAGCAATGCCGTCCAATTCATCTCTATTGCCAAAGAATTTTTAGTCGTCCTGCATTTATCAAGTCGATGACTGTTCAAGAAAAAAGTCGCTTTAGCAACGTTTTAGCCAATCAATAGTTCGTTTTTAAAAGAGTTATTTACAATGTCTGATCAAGAATTAAATTTAACCCCGACACGTCCCTATTTAGCACGTGGAATTTACGAATGGATCTGTGATAACAATCTAACGCCATATTTGTTGGTCGATGCCACAAAACCGTACACAGATGTTCCTACTCAGTTTATTCAAGATGGTCAAATTGTACTGAATATCGTGCCGCATGCAGTGCATAAGCTCAATATGAGCAATGATGCCATTACCTTTTCTGCACGTTTTGGTGGTGCTTCTAAAGATATCTATGTTCCTATGGCTGCAATTTTGGGTATATATGCAAAAGAGAATGGTCAGGGCTTATTTTTTGACCCAGATGAATATGCAAATGCACAAACAGAGCAAAATGCTTTAGAATCAAATAAGCCAGAAGTATTAGAAACAGAAACACCTAAGAAAAAACCAAGTTTAAGAATTTTAGATTAAATACAGTAGGAGAAATGGATGGCTTTTGATTTAGTACAATATTTTGCTGAGCAGATCAAGATTCAAAAGCCTCAGCTTCTTCGCCATTACCCCTCTGAAGAGCGTTGTGAGCATTTAAATGAAATCAATACCTTAAGTTTAGGTAAATTGATTAGTTTATGGCGTCAAGATGAAGATAAAATTTATCAAGAAATTCATTCTCAAGATCAACTTTATATTCAAGATCTTGCTAGACACCTGACCACGTCAAAACATAATCAGTCGACACTCACAAAAGCTGAACTTGAAGCAACCACCAGTGAAATTCTCACATTGCAGATCAATGAGCTCAAACAGCTTGATGTTACAGGTCAATATAAAGCGCATGGCATGCGTGAGTTGCTACTTGGACAGATTGAGCATCTATCTGGCAATGCTAAAGATTGGGTTTGGTCAACAAACGAGCTAACTGAGTTGATTGGCTCTCAACCTGTCGAGCAAGAAGAGCTATCATTAGACCAAACGATGAAGGAATTTAATCACATGGTCAACAATCAACACGCAGATACTCATGAAGTGGCTGAACCTGTCGCTCTTCCTGTTCCAACATGGTCAAAGCTTGTAGAACCTGCTGTTGCAGTTTTTTTCCTTGCACTGTTGTATTGCGCCTTACAAAGTGTATTTGCTTAATTTTGCTAAATCCAAAAAAAAGCGACCTCATGGTCGCTTTTTTTTATCTTGTTCGTTCCTTATATATTTAAAATCGTATTTAAAGATCAACATTCAATAAAATTTGACGTTTTTTTACTTGTTGTCCAACCTGACCTACAATTTCACCGACAACTCCATCTACATCAGATTTAATCTGCTGCTGAATCTTCATTGCCTCTAAAATAAGTAAAGTCTGTCCTTTGCTGACTGTATCACCCACATTCACGACCACATTGATAATAGATCCATCCATCGGCGCACGAATTTTACCATCACCCATTACTTCCGCAGTTTCAGGTGGTAAGTAAGTAATATTTTCAACACTCACATTACCGTTGGCTGTGTCTAAATACACTTGATCATCCACAAGTACATAACTGACTTTACGGCGCACACCGTTGATCATATATATCAGCTGTTCAGTATTTTGTTCAACAATATCGATCGTTTGGCTTTCACCACAAATTTCAACGGTAACTTTTAATGCATCCCGTTTCACAATCAATTCCAGTTTTTGATCATCGTAGCGAAGTTTAAGTGGTAAGGATAATGCAATTCCTGTGTTCCAACTACTTTGCATGGATGCACTCGAAAACAGTGCGGCTATGATGGCCAAACTTTCAAGCGTTAGGCTTTGTTTATTTAAACTGACATCATTTTGGAAGTGTTCTTGAATAAATGCAGTATTGGTATCCCCTGCTACAACCACAGGATGACGTAGTAAATTCACTAAGAACTCTTTATTACTATTCACACCTAATAGCACACTCTCTTCAACAGCCGCCGCTAAAATACGAATCGCATCATTACGGTTTTCACCATAGGCAATCACTTTTGCAACCATAGGATCATAAAAAGGACTGATTTCGCCTTGGGCTAACATGCCATGGTCAATACGGACATTGGCAGACTCAACAGGTTTCCAACGTAAAATTTTTCCAGTTTGTGGTAAAAAATCTAGGCGTGGATCTTCTGCATATAATCGGACCTCAATCGCATGTCCTTTCAGCGTCAACTCGGATTGTTGTAATGGCAACTTCTCACCATTGGCAACTCTCAATTGCCACTCTACCAAATCAAGCCCAGTAATCATTTCTGTGACTGGATGCTCTACTTGAAGTCGAGTATTCATCTCTAAGAAGTAAAATTCACCCGATGCATCAAGTAAAAATTCAACCGTTCCTGCTCCAACGTAATCACATGATTTAGCAGCCGCAACAGCTGCCTCACCCATACGTTGACGCAAATCTGGTGTCATCACTGGGCATGGCGCTTCTTCCACAACTTTTTGATGTCGTCGCTGAATCGAACAATCGCGTTCGAATAGATAGACATAATTGCCATGCGTATCACCGAAAACCTGTATCTCGACATGACGAGGTGCAATCACTGCTTTTTCTATAATCAACTCCCCCGATCCAAAAGCATTTTCAGCTTCAGAACGGGCTGTATTGAGTGCTTCTAGCAATTCAGACTCTTGATGAACCAAACGCATTCCACGTCCGCCACCGCCTGCAGATGCTTTGACCATCAAAGGGAAGCCAACTTTACGTGCTTGCTCAGCAAGGAAATGAATATCTTGATTATCACCTTCATAACCAGGGACACAAGGTACACCCGCTTGAATCATGGCAATTTTAGATAGACGTTTACTGCCCATCAGCTCAATCGCATGTGCCGTCGGGCCGATAAAAGTAATGCCATTTTCAATACACGCTTGTGCAAAATCCGTATTTTCTGACAAGAAGCCATAGCCTGGATGCACGGCATTTGCACCCGTCTTTTTACAGGCTTCAATAATATTGGAAATCGATAAATAGGATTCAGATACTTTTGAAGCGCCGATATATACCGCTTCATCTGCCACTTGAACATGACGGGCATGTTGGTCTGCATCTGAATATACTGCAACTGTTTTGTACCCCATTGCTTTTGCAGTTTGCATTACCCGCACAGCAATTTCACCACGATTTGCCACTAAAACTTTAGAAAACGCCATATCATCACCACTATTCTTATCTGACCGCCTTTATTCAAGGAGGTGATCTCATTCTTTATATTGGGTTAGGCAATAGAGTCCAGCCTCTATTCATCTGCCCAAGTCGGTTTTCTTTTTTGGATAAAGGCCATGGTTCCTTCCATACCTTCCGCACTATTGACTGCATCTGCGAATTGAACCGCGGCATCATCCAATAACGTCGTTAAGGCTTCTTGAGTTGATGCACGATGTAACAAAGCTTTGGTTGCCCGTGATGCCAGTGGTGCAGTGCGTTTAATTTGCTCAAGTGTGGTTTCAATCATTTGTTCAAGCGCCATGCTCGTATCCGCAACTTCATGTACAACACCGAATTGCAGGGCTTTGTCACCACTGAAACGACCACCTAGAAGTGCAAGACGACGTGCTTGGGTTAAACCGACACGCTTCACCACAAAAGGTGCAATTTGAGCGGGTAAAATTCCAAGCCCTGTTTCAGGCAAACCAAATTGAGCATCTGCAAGACTGATGGCAATATCAGAAACACAAGCCAATCCAAAACCACCGCCCAGAACTGCCCCTTCTAAAATCGCCACCACTGTTTGTGGCGCTTGATCAACCATTTCAATCATGGCACCAAATTGACGATTAAAGTCGATGTAAGGCTTGTTATTGCCCACATTCATGGCTTCCGCACGAATGCCAGCCATATCTTTAATATCCCCGCCTGCGCAAAAATGACGACCATGACCGCGGAAAACAACCGCACGAACTGAGTGATCATCTGCAATTGCTTTAAAGACATTCATAATCGATTTGACCATCTTTAAGCTCATGGCATTACGACTGTCTGGTCGGTTCAACCAAATTTTCAAAATTGAGCCGTGTTGCTCTAACTGGATACTGTCATCTTCCAAGATGCTATTGAGTGGATGTGAATAAGACATAATCGATCTCCTTATTTACGTTTACCCGGTAGGGTATCCATGAGTTTGCAAATAATGCCCAGCATGATCTCATCTGCACCGCCACCGATTGACACCAAACGACCATCACGGAAGAATTGTGCCGCAGGGTTGTCGGCCATAAAGCCATTTCCACCCCAGAATTGTAGACAGCTATCTGCGACTTCACGCGTTAAGCGACCTGCTTTGAGTTTCGCCATAGATGCGATTTGTGTGACATCTTCGCCTTGAATATGTAAGTCACATGCACGGTAATTCAATGCTTTAAGCGCTTCTACTTCAGTCATCAGCTCTGCAAAACGGAAATGAATATATTGATTATTGATCAGAGGTTGGCCAAACGTGGTGCGCTCTCTCGTATATTGAATCGTCTTTTCAATACAATTCAACATTCCGCCCATGGCATTTGCGGCACCCCACATCCGCTCCTCTTGGAATTGCAGCATCTGCATCATAAAGCCCATGCCTTCAGTACCCACCAAGTTACGTTGTGGCACTCGAACATTATCAAAGAACACTTGTGCAGTCGTACTTGAGCGCATTCCCAGTTTATCTAAAGGTTCAGAAAAACTAATGCCTGGTGTTTTTGCTGGAACAATAATCATCGATTTATTAAAGTGCGGCTTACCATCAGATGTATTTGCCAATAAACAAAAGAAATCAGCTTGGAGTGAATTGGTGATCCACATTTTATGACCATTGATGATGTAGTCATCACCATCTTTTACTGCCGTGGTTTTGAGTGCTGCAACGTCAGAACCCGCTTGAACTTCAGAAACTGCGATCGAAGCAACATATTCACCCGTGATCGCAGGGGTTAAAAATTCATCACGAAGTTCTTTACTACCAAAGCGTGCAATCGCTGGTGTTGCCATATCCGTTTGCACACCCATTGCCAGTGGTACACCACCACAGTTAATCCGACCAAGTTCTTCAGCAACAACTAAATTGTATGAATAATCTAAACCAAGTCCCCCATTTTCTTCAGGCTTACAAATTCCAAGTAGGCCTAAGTCACCCATTTTTTTGAAGACTTCATGAATCGGGAACTGACCAGCAACTTCCCATTCAGCTGTAAATGGATTGATTTCAGTTTCGATAAATTGACGTGTTGTACGACGTAGTGCTTCATGCTCTGCTGTAAATTTCATTTTTCATTCCCTAAATTTTAATTTTGCTTGTCTGTTAAATTCGTATTTCCGCCTAACCTATCTTGAATAAAGAGAGGAGCTTCTCAGCATTTTCTGACCTTTTAGAAGCGTATTAGGAATGGTTCATCTTAAAAACGTGAAACACCAAATCGCGTTGAATTCAAGTCACGATTTTCCGACTCATAAATCGTTTCTAGCAAAAAGATCAGTACTTTACGTGTATCCCGCGGATCAATAATACCGTCATCATGCAACATGGCTGTATTGAACAAAGCCGTCGATTGAGATTCCAATTTCACTGCCGTACTTTGTTCTAAGAAATCCAACATTTGTTCATTGGGTTCCATCCCTGATGCGCGTTGTTTACTTTCCGCAACGATACGAAGCACCTTACCTGCTTGTGCTGAACCCATCACGGCAACATGTGAATTTGGCCATGCAAAAATAAAGTCTGGACCCAGTGGACGACCACACATGGCATAGTTACCTGCACCATATGAACCATGCGCAATAATTGAAATTTTCGGCACAGTACAGTTGGCAACGGCTTGAATCAGTTTTGATCCGTGCTTGATAATGCCATTTTGCTCTGCATCCGTTCCCACCATAAAGCCTGTGGTGTTATGTAAGAATAAAAGAGGACGACGTGTTTGTTCACAAAGATGAATAAACTGCGCGGCTTTGGCTGCACCTTGAGGGGTAATAGGACCATTATTGGTAATGATACCGATATGAAGACCACCAATTTTTGACCAACCACACACTGTATGCGCGTCATATTCAGACTTAAACTCAAAGAAATCAGAATCATCGACTAAGCGTGCGATAATTTCTTTCATATCTAAAGGTTGTTTTGGATCTGCTGGAATAATGCCCAACAACTCCTCAGCGTCATAACGTGGTTCTTTATAATCCACATTTAATTTTTTCGTTTGTTCCTTCCAATTTAAATGTCCACAAATTTCACGCGCAATACGAATACCATCCGCATCATTTTCTGCCAAAAATTCTGCTGTACCTGCCACTTGTGCATGCATTTCTGCACCACCTAACTCTTCAGCAGTCGCGACTTCACCTGTAGCAGCAAGCAATAGTGGTGGTCCTGCAAGTAGCATTTCTGTTTGCTTACGTACTGTAATCACATAATCAGATAAACCCGGCTGATAAGCACCACCTGCGGTTGCGTTACCATGTACCACTGAAATTTGAGGAATACCTTGTGCAGACATTCGCGCCTGATTGGCAAATGTCGTTCCGCCTGCAGTAAATACTTCGGCAGCATAGTTTAGATTCGCACCCCCACTTTCTGCCAAAGTCACGATAGGCAATTTTTGTTTCATGGCGATCTGTTGTAAGCGCAAGGTTTTATGCACACCCATAGGTGCCATCGTGCCGCCTTTGATGGCACTATTACTGGCGGTCACTAAACTACGCACACCATTAATAAAACCAATTCCAGCAATAATTCCACCACCAGCATCCGAACCATCTTTATCATCATGCATGTTGTAGCCCACCAGACCACACAACTCTACAAATGGAGAGTCTGCATCGAGTAACAAGCGGACGCGCTCATAGGGTAAAATTTTCCCTTTTTTTTCAAATTTGGCTTTGGCCGCATAAGACTTATCAACACCTTTTTGTTGAACTGCACGTACTTCTTCTAGCTGTGCCAGTAAAGATGCTTTATTGGTTTCAAATATTTCACTGCCTACGGCAACTTCAGATTGGAGTATCGGCATGACTTCTCTCCTTAAGATTGATTATTTCTTTTTTTAATAACATCAGGAATAAATGCGCGGTGAAAGCCGTTATAAGACTCACTGTTTTTCGCATCTGATAATGGATACATCCGTGTACCTTGTGATGCTGCCCCATCTATTCTTAAGGTTACACCCGATACAAATCCAGCAGCTTCAGAGAGTAAATAGACGATCGCAGAGGATACTTCTGACTCAGTTCCCATACGTTGAACAGGAACATTATTCGATAAACTTGGAATAATAACTTCTGCAAAAACGCCCGAATAAGTGTCCATTCCTGATGATAAAATCCACCCCGGTGCAACTGCATTGACACGTACTCCAGACTTACCCCATTCCACAGATGCAGTTTTGGTGAGATTATCAACACCTGAACGTGCTGCCCCTGAATGTCCCATACCTGGCATACCGCCCCACATATCAGCAGTCATATTAACGATGCTACCGCCATTTTTTTCCATCCACTGGTTGTAAGCTTCACGCATTAAAAAGAAAGTTGCATGCAGGTTATTGCGAATTACTGCATCAAAACCATTGGCAGAAATACTTTCTAATGTCGCAGGAAATTGACCGCCTGCATTATTCACCAAGCCATCAATTCTGCCGAACTTTTCAATCACTTCAGCAATCATGTCTTTGACTTGTTGTTCTTCACGGTTATCACATACGATGATGTGAACTTTGCCGCCATCTTCCGTAATTTCATTCTGGACATGTTCAAGTTTTTCAATCTTACGACCGGTAATCACCACTTGTGCACCCAGTGCTGCAAGTTCGTGTGCGGTACAACGTCCAATCCCTGAACCGCCGCCAGTCACAATCACGACTTTTTCAGCAAATGCATCGGGTCTAAATATCGAGCGATAACTCATCCTGATCTTCTTCCTTTATTTATTCATGCTTATTTTTTACAATTTTTTTCATTCAATCTTTTTAAACATTTTGCTGCGACATCATTGATTTAATAGTGATGCAGGTACTTTTACTGGCATATCTAGGAGTTGTTGAGCAAAGGCCTTACCTTGTGGATCAATGCGTAGACTTGCGATACCACCCCCGCCTAATGCATCGATGAGTAAGAAATTCAGTGCATTAAAACCAGGAATTTCATAACGTTGAACTCGGTTCACTTGATCTTCTGTATCATCTTCCTTAAGGTCGTCAAATACATGTTTCATATATTCAGCTACATTCGCTTCAGTCAATGAAGCGCGGATCCAAGGCAAGAATTCTGCTTTACGGGCTACGACACCAATATTGCTGTAATTGCCTTTATCACCACTACGAGCATGCGCAACCTTGACCAAAGGAACTTCAATCTCATCACCATTAAACTGAGCCACTTCACCCGCTGGCAGTGTTTGCGTACTCAGATTTGAACCTGTTGGTATTTCAACTTTATGACGCTGACCATTGAAATCAACTTCTACATTTAAAGTCGACTTATCCACCAAGAATGAGAAAAGTTTAATCACTGGTGATGGTTTAGGACGACCACCCACTATGCCCGTCAGTGCGGGTGCCATACCCGTAGATGCTTGTGCAATTTCAGATGCAAAGAACATACATGCTTCTTTAAACATGTGTTTAACTGCAATTTTAACCACAACCTCACGATTTCCATGAATACGACGGTTGGCCCCATACGTTGTCTCAGTCCCTAAAATTTCGACAGACTTTTCACTAAAAGGAGGGACTGACCTCAACGCAAGGACACGCTCTACTTTGGTTAAAATGGCGTTAGACACAGCCAAGGCTTTTTCTTCAGCATCTTGACCAGCCAGTAAGAAGCTCACCAAAACGCGGTTTCCATCTGGAAAAGTCGTGCTTACTTTATATTGCGCAGTCGGTGCACTACCTAAAGCGCCAGATACTTTGACACGATGTTCCCCGACTTGCTCCAATTTAACTTGGCTAAAATCAGCAGTAACATCAGGGAGTAAATACGCTTGTGGATGACCAATTTCATAGACGATTTGTTCTGCGACAGTCCCAATTGAAACTAGTCCACCCGTGCCCGCAGGTTTCGTGACAATGAAGGAACCATCAGCATTGACTTCAACAATTGGGAATCCCATGTTGTCAAAACCTTCAACCAAACGCCAATCGGTAAAATTCCCACCCGTACATTGTGCACCGCACTCAATCACATGACCTGCGAGTGACCCCTGAGAAAGCTTGTCATAATCATCGAGAGACCATTTATATTCATGAAGTAATGGCCCGAGCACTACAGCCGAATCGACAACACGTCCTGTAATCACGATATCCGCACCAAGATCTAAAGCATCACGAATTGCCACAGCACCTAAGTAAGCATTACTACTTGCCACATGTGCAGGTAAGTCCTCACCACTAAACATTTCCTTAATATTCTGTTTTTGTAGATGCGCGTGTTGATCCAATAAGTCGTCGCCCAAAACTACAGCCACCTTCAAATCAAGTCCTGCATCTTCAATTACTTTTTGTAAAGCATCACGACATGCCAATGGATTCACACCACCAGCATTACTCACCACTTTAATTTTTTTATCAGCGATTTTTTTAATTAAAGGCGTCATAACACGACTTACAAAATCAAGTGCATAGCCATGAGAAGGCTCTTTCATTTTAGCTTTTGCCATAATCGACATGGTGATTTCTGATAAATAATCAAAAACTAAATAATTAATATCAGACATATGCACCATCTGAAATGCAGCAGTATTGGTATCTCCCCAGAAACCAGATGCACAGCCAATTTTTACGACTTTTTGATCATCCTGAATATTTGTCATTTGCCTTCTCATTATTCTGTATAGAATTTATACTCAATTTACCAAGCAAGCGCTTGGTTTGTAAAGTGCAAAATGTTATTATTCTTGGCAAATGTGCTTAAATTAAATTTTTACTAGATACCAAAAAGATTTAAATGCAGACGCCACAAGCCTTCTACACTTTTAAGCAGGATAAAATAATAAAATGATCGCTTCTTCAATTGAACAAATTCAACCGATTGCATGTTTTGATGACAGTGCAAAAGGCCGCCTTCTTCTTGGGGCAGCCTATTTATTTCATAAACAAGGTTATGCAAAAACCACCGTGAGAGAGTTAGCTCAATTTATTGGTATTCAATCGGGTAGCTTATTTCATCATTTCAAAACCAAAGATGATATTTTGGCAAATGTGATGGAACAAACGATCATTTACAATAATATCTGTATGCAACATGCGATTGCGAAATCTGATCAGCCAGAGCAACAACTTAAAGAATTAATAAAAGCTGAACTTGAAGCAATTTCTGGTGATACAGGTTCTGCCATGGCTGTGTTAGTTTACGAATGGTTTGCCCTTTCTCCTGAAAATCAGAAAAAACTCCTCAAATTGAGAAATGACTATGAAGGCATTTGGCTCAAGGTCATTCAAAATTTACATGATCAAGGAAAAATTAAGCATGATCCTTTTATTTGGCGTCGTCTGATTGGTGGTTCTATTGCTTGGACTGTGACTTGGTTTAATCCAGAAGGCAAAGTTTCATTGGATGAACTCACGAATATTGTTTGGGATATGACCATGAATCCCGCTTCAAAGATTGAATAAAAAATAGGTGACTAAGAAAGCCACCTATTCATTACATCAATTTTATTACAGTGATTAGAAACCCAGTTGGCGACTCGCCAAATCTTTCATAATTTCTTCCGCGCCACCACCAATCATATTCACTTTGACTTCACGGTAAATACGTTCAGATTTCATTCCGCGCATAAAACCCATACCACCTAAAGTTTGAACTGCTGCATCAGCACAGAACTGCATAGTTTGTGTTGCCACATTTTTCAACATACAAATTTGTGCAATCATTTCATTCCCTTGAAGCTCAGGACGTCCCATCTTATAAGCAGTATCTTCAAGTAAAGCTCGCGTCGTTTGTAGGCGTGTCGCCATATCGACCAATTTATGACGAACTACTTGATGATCGACCAAACGCTTACCAAATGTTTTACGCTGCTGCGCCCAATCTAGAGCCTCTTCATAACATACTTGCGCATAACCATAACTACTCGCAGCTAAAAAGAAACGCTCCATATTGAAGTTATTCATGATCACGAAAAAGCCCATATTTTCAGGTCCAATCAAATTACCGACTGGCACTTTTACTTGATCAAAATGTAGATGTGCAGTATCAGATGCCCACCAGCCCATTTTATCAAGCTTGGTTTTGGTGATGCCTGGTGTATGCGCATCAATCAGTAACATTGAAATACCATTCGGACCTTTTCCCTCAGGATCAGTTCGTACAGCAACAGTATAATAATCTGCTCGAATTCCTGAGGTGATAAAGGTTTTTTCACCTGTTACCAAGTAGTAATCGCCTTCCTTTACCGCTTTTGTTTGTAGGGCTGCTACATCTGAACCACCACCTGGCTCAGTAATCGCTAAAGCTGAAATTTTCTCACCGGATAAAATTTCTGGTAAAACACGGTCTTTAACTTCATCACTTGCAAAACTATGAATGGGAGGTGCACCGATCATATGGGACAACAATGATGCCACCAAGCCACCCGATGCGGCCTTTGCCAACTCGACACAACCCAGTAAAGTATAAAATGCATCTGTTTCTAATGTACCGCCGTATTTCTCATCAAAACCCGCTGCCATTAATCCAACTTCGGCCGCTTTTTTATAAAGTTCTCTAGGAAAGGTTTCCGCTTCGTCCCATTCATTTACAAAAGGTGTAATTTCTTTTTCTACAAATTTTTTCACAGCATTAGCAAAAGCAAAATGCTCTTCTGTGTAATAAATTGGATTATATTGCATCAAATTCTTCCCTAATAGTTTGATATTTCATCTATTTTATACTGACAGTTATTGCTGTTTTTTTAATTGCAAGAATCATCAATTTTTTGGCATAAATAAACAAAAGAAATATCATTGAATGATTTTCTTATCAAAAGGTGCCATAAAATAATTTATTTAATATATTCATTTCCTGAATTGATAAATTTATTATTTTTCTAATTTTAAATGTGTATTAATAAATGGATCAAAATAAGCTAAGTGCTTTTATCAATTTCTTTTTATCTTTAAATTAAACAACGAAATCTATAGATCAGCAGATTCTTTTCTTTCTATTTCTTTTTTCCTTTTCTTTTCTTTTCTTTAAATCGCGCATAAAAAAACACCCCCAACTCTCATAGCAACGCTATTTGGGTTGGGGGTGTTTTAGAATTAATGAGCTGGCGATGACTTACTCTCACATGGGTAACCCCACACTACCATC
>JAHLFF010000170.1 GCA_018883945.1 Candidatus Acinetobacter avistercoris | reverse complement strand
TCCTCAGACTGGCCAACCGCATGCGGAAGTTTTTGCTTTACGTGAGGCAGGCGAGCTGGCTATAGGTGCAACTGCTTATGTGACTTTAGAACCTTGTGCGCATTATGGTCGTACGCCACCTTGTGCAAAAGGTTTGGTTGAGGCAGGCATTTCCAAAGTTGTAGTGGCATGTGCAGATCCTAATCCCTTAGTTGCAGGTAAAGGCCTTGATATTTTGCGTCAAGCAGGTATCGAGGTTGAGTTAGGCGTTTGTGAAGTTGAAGCGCAGCAGTTGAATTTAGGTTTTTTAAAAGCCATGGCAACAGGCATACCTTATGTGCGCTTAAAAGTTGCCTCCAGTTTGGATGGGCGAACAGCGATGGCTTCAGGCGAGTCCAAATGGATTACTGGCACTGAGGCACGTCATGATGTTCAACATTGGCGCGCGATTTCTGGTGCTATCGTGACGGGTATTGAAACGATTTTAGCCGATGATCCTCAACTGAATGTTCGTCAACTTGACGGCACTGAAGTTAAAAATATTTCTCAACCGAAAAGAGTGATTTTAGACCGAAAAGGTCGATTACCACTGAATGCAAAAATTTTACAACAACCCGATACCGTCATGGTGATGGGACCATTTAGATCTGAATTGGCGAGCTTGGGTGTGATTCAGCTCGAAATTCAGTCCTTATCAGAACTCTTAAAAACTTTAAAAGATTTTCATATTTATGATGTGCTTGTAGAAGCAGGCGCAACACTCTCGAGTGCATTTTTGCATGAGAAATTAGTCGATGAAATGATCAGCTATGTTGCACCGACCTTTCTCGGACAATCTGCACGTGCTATGTTCAATGCCGATTTTGTCACCATGGCAGAACAGCTTCATTTTAAGTTGAAAGAGGTCACTCAATTGGGTGAAGACATTCGCTTAAAATTAATCCCTACTCAAGAGTCATTATGAATTCAGAGTCAACCGTTTATCACAAACGCCGTCATTCGGCACGCACCACAGATGAATACTTATTCAATCAACTTGTACCGTATCTGGGGAATAAACGTCGCCTCTTGCATTTGATTTTGGAAGCGCTTGAGAGTACGGGAACCTTAAATAAAAAAAATGGTCGTGCCCCGATCTTCGCTGACTTTTTTGCAGGCAGTGGCGTGGTTTCACGTTTAGCCCGTCAGAATGGTTATCGTGTGATTGCCAATGATTGGGAACCCTACAGCCATGCCTTGAATAATGCGATTCTGTCTTGTACCGATGCACCCGCATTTAAAGAATTGGGTGGCTATCAAAAAGCGATCGATTATCTAAATCGCTTACCTGAAGTCAACGGCTGGGTTACACACAATTTATGTCCACGAAATGACGAAATTTATGATCCAGCACGAGATCGTCTTTTCTTTAAACGCCGTAATGGAATGCGGATCGATGCCATGCGTCAGCAAATAGCAGCATGGCAAGCACAGGGTGCGATTGATGATGTTGAAATGAGCGCTTTGTTGGCACCGCTTTTGTATTCAGCCAGTTTTGCCAGCAATACAAGCGGCGTTTTTAAAAGCTTTCACCATGGTTGGGGAGGTAAGACCCAAACCGCATTAGAACGCATTGAATCATTAATGTGGTTATCGCCTAGTCGTTTCTGTGAGTTGGGTGAACCTAAAGTTCCGATGGCTGAAGTGTGGTGTGTAGATGCTCAGCATCTTGCCAATCAAATGAGTGGTTTTGAGGTGGATATTGCCTACCTAGATCCGCCGTATAACCAACATGCTTATAGTAGTAATTATCATGTCCTGAATGCCCTCACTTTGTGGGATCAGAATGATTTACCTACACCAGATACTAAGGGTTATAAGAGCGGAATTGACCGTGCTTGGCGTAAAGAACGTCCAAGTCCGTATAACTCTGCTAAATATGCCAAAGAAGCGTATGAAAAATTATTAAGTACGATCAAAGCGCGTTATATTTTGACCAGTTATTCAACAGATGGAAATATTGAGGCAGGTGATTTGCTCAAAGCCAATCTGGAACGGGGTCGCGTAACCTTATTGACTCAAGATGTGCCCCGTTATCGCGTGAGTAAACAACGCCAGTCTGAACGTGCTCGTGTACTTGAGTTTATTGTGATTACCGATACACATGCTAAATCTGGCCCACCGATTCGTCAGCTATTGGGACAATTACACCATTATGCAGAATTAGGTGGTGTCGATACGGCCAGCGTCGCAACGCAATTGGATCTGTGGTAAAGAATAAAACCATTGAAGAATGCCACAACCAAGCAAATGTTTTTGCTTGGTTGTTTTAAAAGAGACAGCCCTTGGTGTATCTATAATTTTTATTTTATAAATGAAAGGCTATGTGAAATAACATTATGAATATTCAAATAATGTATATTGCGATAGTGAATTGAAATCATAAAGCGAAGATTGCTCATGTTTACAGGCATTGTTGAAAGTTTAGGTCAGGTTGAGAGTCTGCAAAGTGTAGGTGGAGACATTCGATTACGTATTCAAACGGATCTGGATATGTCTGATGTACATTTAGGTGATTCGATTGCCACCAATGGTATTTGCTTAACAGTGATCGACTGGGGCGAAAATTGGTATGCGGCTGATGTTTCAAGAGAAAGCTTAAACCGTTCTACATTATCGCAATGGAAAGTTGGACAGCCTGTTAATGTTGAAAAAGCGATGTTGCCAACCACTCGTTTTGGTGGACATATTGTCAGTGGGCATGTCGATGCTGTGGGTGAAATTACGGTTGTGCGCACAGATGCCAGATCACTTTACTATGAAGTGACAGCACCCGTTGAAATTGCCAAATATTTAGCTGAAAAAGGCTCAATTACTGTAGATGGAATTAGTTTAACCATTAATCACTTACGCGGTAATGTGCTCAGCTTAAATTTGATTCCGCATACTGCTGAACGGACCAATATAAGCACTTGGAAAACAGGTGCAAAAGTCAATCTGGAAGTCGACATTCTGGCACGTTATATCGAACGACTTTTACTTGGAGATAAAGCAGCTGAACAAAAGCCCGAGTCTAAGTTAAGTATGGATTTTTTAGCTGCGAATGGATTTTTACGTTAAAAAGCGACTAAAATAGAAAACAGCCTAATTAAATTAGGCTGTTTTCATTTCAAATTTCTTTTCAAACCAGAAGCAATAATTTAAAACTGAAGAAATAATTTTTGCTAGAGCGGAAAAATAATATGCTGCGGATTCGTACCAATGATTGATTTTTTACTCCATCTGGAGCAGTTATTACCGACGCTACTCGAAAACTATGGCTTGTGGATTTACGCGATTTTATTTCTGATCATATTTGCCGAAACAGGTTCGGTATTTATGTTCTTTTTACCCGGTGATAGTCTGCTGATTGCCATTGGCGCGATGTGCTCAACCACAGAATTAATCCATTTACACTATATGTGTATCATGCTCTTTATTGCTTCTGTATTGGGTTACTCGGTCAATTACTATACGGGTCGATTATTGGGTTTAAAATATTTTAGCCAGCATACGCGATGGTTTAAGCCAGAGTACGTCCTTAAAACAACGCAGTACTTCGAAAAACATGGTGGCAAGACCATACTCATGGCGCGCTTTATTCCTTTTGTGAGGTCATTTGCACCTTTTGCAGCTGGGTCTGGTTATATGCGTTATCCTATTTTTATGTTTTATAATGTTTTAGGTGGCTGGATTTGGATCGCCTTATTATTAGGTGTGGGCTATGGAATGGGTAATTTACTCTCAAATTTTTTAGACTATTTTTGAGAGCATGATTTTTGAAAAA
>JAHLFF010000169.1 GCA_018883945.1 Candidatus Acinetobacter avistercoris | reverse complement strand
GGATATAAAAACGCTAAGATACTGCTAACACTAAAAAATAAAACACAGATATACAGTAAGTTACGCAACCGAATACTGAGGCGGTCATCAAAATCAGTGAGGGCTGTGGCAATGGCACCTAAGGTTACTGGAACAATGAGTTGCTCATATCCAAGATAAAAAAGACCCAAAGTTGTACCTGACAATACAATAAAAATTTGTAAGCAATACACCAAAATAGAATTTGATTTGAATTTTAAAAATATCGTTTTAAAGTAATTCACATTAATGTCTTAGTGCATAATTCATGTTTTACAGACTGAGCTTTTTTTAAAGTACTGTCAATTTATGATCGAATCGATTTCTGAATTATGAAATTTTAGAAATAATGATTTTAATGCTTCATATTTAGTAAAGCTGGTTATTTATTTTCATCCAGCTTTTTAACAAAGTCTATTTTACCTAAATATGCAGGAATTAGATCTTTTCGATAAGGATAAATATAGCGACTTTGTAATTGAAACAGTTCAGTCATCGCTTGAGCAAGCAAGAGGATATGTTTCTTTGGTTCTAAAAGAGGACAATCGCGAATGATAAATACACATTGATCTATGAGCATAGTTAAAGCACGAATTTCATCCTCAATTTCTTCAATTAAAAAATGAGATTGTTCTAGAGATTGATTATTTAAACTATCTAAATTATCGATCATTTGTGTGATTAAAACGAATGAAACAGGATGAATACTTGCTTGTGGATAATCAGTTTCAATGAGGTATATAGAATGATTGACGTAGTGAAGTGACTGTTTAAAATGTTCACGAACTGCCATTTTTATCTGTAAAAATTCAGCACAGTTTTCACAGTGAAACAGAGCCGTACTGAAAACTAAAAATACACTCCCAAACTTCTTTTGAATGTCGTTGAGCGTAGTTTCAGCTGTACCGTGTCTAGTAAGCTGAACGCTTTTATTTTGAGGCTTTATTTTATTGTGATGCATAGTCTATTTGTGGGAGGGTTAGAGTTCGTAATTTTTTTAATTTTGAGTTATCCAAAGCGATAGCGTAATCATTTGCAATATTTTGATTTTAAAAAGACTTGTAAATAAATCGATATTTATCCACAAGCCTATGTTTACCGATTGAAATGCTGTGAATCTAAATTAAAGAATCACACCACATGCAACACGGTCACCACCACCGCCAAGTGGTTTCGGTTGATCAGCATAATTGTCTCCACCAGCATGCACCATCACAGCAAGACCTTGAATATCAGCTAATTTTAGGCGAGGTGCAACAACAGCAGTTTTCGCTTCACCTTTAGTGTCGACATTGAGCACTGGTAAATCACCTAAATGACCATCATTCGGCGTGCCGTGGTTTGGTGCTTGGTTGGGGTTAAAGTGACCACCAGCAGCGAGAGCTGCGCCCATTTTTCCATCTTTTTCAGCGGCTTCACAAGAGCCTTTTTCATGAATATGAAAACCATGGAAACCTGGAGAAAGTTCGGTCAATTGTGGTGAAACAATCAAACCTTGAGGTCCATCTTGAAAAGAAATAGTACCAATTTTTTTCCCCACACCTTGAGCAGAAACAGCATTTACAGTCACAGTTTGAATGGGATGATTATTCTTTTTTTCAGATGACATTTGTGTGTTTGCACAACCAACAGCAAATAAGCCAATTGCAACTGACATTAATGTGGTTTTAAAAAGATTATATTGCATGGTTTCATCCTTGGTTGACGATGGTTTTATAGCATTCAAACAAAATTAAAATGATCAAACAATGCAACTCATGCAAGGACTTGTATAAGTTTCTTAACTATTTTCCCTTAACTATTTTCCCTTAACTATTTTTCATTGTTAAGAGTTACATGAGCTTTATAGTTTTGGAAGGTCTTCATCATCATAGATCATCGTTGCTTTGGGTACAGGCTCTGGATCAATCGTTTCGTGTAGCCACTCACGCCAAATAGCCAACAAGACTGCCAGAATAACAGGGCCAATAAAGAGGCCGACCAATCCGAAACTTGCAAGGCCACCCAGTACACCAAACATAATCAATAAGAAAGGGATCTGAGTAGCACCGGAAATAACCAAAGGACGAATCACGTTATCTGCAGTACTAACCACACAGACACCCCACGCCATAACACCAATGGCTTCAACCGTTTGACCTTGTGAGAATAACCAAAGCGAAACTGCACCATAAGCTACTGGAGGTCCAAAAGGAATTAAGGCCATCAGGAAGGTCATGATGGTCAAAACCATCGGATTAGGTACTTCTGCAACGTAATAACTCACGCCAGCTAAAATTGCCTGAGCAAGCGCCGTTAATCCAACACCATAGACCACAGCACGTGTAGTTTCAGAAATGGTGTCTACATAATGTTGAATACGAGGGCCAATGACTTTTTCCATGGCTTTGCTCACTTGAAGCACAATAGTTTGACCATCGCGATAAAAGAAGAACAAAGACATCATGGCAAATCCAAGCTTCACTAAGTTTTTGGTGATTTCGCTAATCACAAACTTACCGTAGTTCAAATGCCCTTGAACCCAAATGCTAATGTTACTAAACAAAGAACTTGGATCCGCATTGATTTCACGGACAATCCTACTGATTTCCTTACCGACGATAGGTAAATCTCGAATAATGTCTGGAACACTCAGATGACCAGAAGAGAGTTGACGTTGAATGTCAAAAAATAGATTACGACCTTCATGTTGCAATAAAAAAATAGCAAATGTAAACGGTATACCCACCACTAACATGAGCAGTGAGGTCATAATCGTTGCACTTAAAGTTGGACGATTGAGACCACAAAAGCGTTGAATACGCTTATAAATCGGCCAAGTCACATAGGCAATAATACAGGCCCAAAGTACAGGGACAATAAAGTATTTCAGAATGTCATATCCTAAATAAATTAGAATAAAGAAC
>JAHLFF010000168.1 GCA_018883945.1 Candidatus Acinetobacter avistercoris | reverse complement strand
GGCCAATATGGATCCGAAACATCGAGATCGTATTGCATTCATGCGTATTTGTTCAGGTCGTTATGAAAAAGGCTTGAAAATGAAGCATGTTCGTTTAGATAAAGATATTCGTATTAGTGATGCTTTGACATTCTTGGCAGGTGATCGTCAACACTTAGAAGAAGCATGGCCGGGCGATATTATCGGTTTACATAACCACGGTACGATTCAAATTGGTGATACATTCACTTCAGGCGAAAAGCTAAGTTTCATCGGGATTCCTCACTTTGCCCCTGAAATGTTCCGCCGAGTTCGTTTGAAAGATCCGTTAAAATCGAAGCAATTGCAAAAAGGCTTGAAAGAACTTTCGGAAGAAGGCGCGACTCAGGTTTTCATGCCACAGAACAGTAATGATCTGATCGTAGGTGCTGTGGGTGTACTTCAGTTTGAAGTGGTTGCTTACCGCTTGAAAGAAGAATACAAAGTTGATTGTGTTTACGAGCCAGTGAGTATCAATACAGTTCGTTGGGTTTCTTGTGCAGATGAGAAAAAATTTAACGAATTTAAGAAAAAAGCACATGATCAATTGTCAGTCGATGGCGGTGGACATTTGACTTATCTTGCACCAAGTCGCGTGAATTTACAGTTAATGCAAGAGCGTTATCCTGATATTGAGTTCCGTGCGACGCGCGAGCACTAAAAACGCTAAATTTTTTACAGCTTTGACGTAAATTAATGTTTAAACAGCTTCCTCATGAAGCTGTTTTTATATCAAAATGGTGATAGATCTAATTTAGAAAAAAGTTAGCAAAGCAATTCGATGTCCAAAAAACAATGTTCAAAAAGTAATGTATAGAAAGCGATGTGCAAAAAGCATTGTGTAAAAACAACGTGCAAAAAGTAAAAATTAAAAAGGAAAACATGTCTTGCATCTTTATCATTTAAAAAACTTGATCGTTGCTATTGGTGTCTATGCATTAGTGGCATGTGATACTAATAATCAACAGGTCGAATTGACGGAACAACAAAAACAAATAGCGCAGCAAGAACAAGCAGAAGTTTTACCATTTCTGAACATTCAAGAGACGAATGCAAACCTTAATGTGCCTTCATGCGGCAATAAAAAATGTATTGAACTCGATCTTCAAACCATTACCACACAAGATCCATGGTTGAATGAGTGGATAGCTGATCGTCAATCTACAGTCATTTCAGATCAAATAAGATTAGAAAAATCGCAGTCTTTACAAGAGGCTGTAAATGCCTATGCAAAAGCGTCGCAAAAATGGCAAAAAGAGTTTATAAAAAATAAAACCTATGAATTACAAATAGATACGAAAATTTCATTACAACGCAATCAGTATGTATTACTTCAAGTGATCGTTAATACAGAACAGGCTGGCATCAAAGTTAAAGATCGTGGTTATTTTTATGTGGCTGATCGAAAATTAAAGAAAAACCTCACTGTTTTAGATGTGGTAGAGCCCAAAAAGAAACGATTACTCAACGAAATCGTCAACACCCAATATACGCAATGGTTGAGCGATCAAAAGCTTGATCGTAAAAAGATAACGCCCAAAAAAATATCTTGGGAGCAACATGATTGGTTCTTTGACAATGAAGGGATGGGGATTCATTTTCGAGCAGGTGAAATTGCTAAAGATGCACCTCAACTCGATATTTTTCTAAGTAAAGCTCAAACGCAACAAGTGCTACGCCCTAAGATATTTGAACGAATGTTTTAAGAATAAGATGTAAATCATGTATTGAGTTATCAAAAGGCATTGAAATCTATACATACAGGACTTGAGCATTTAAAGTCAAAGAGTTAGGCTAAAATGATCATTCGCTACAACATGCACTACTCGCTGCAACATGCTATAAAAAGGTTTGTAAGATGTTAAAAAATAAAAGTGTATGGGTTATCTCCGTCTTGGCATCCGCAATAGCATTAAGCGCATGTCAGCCCAAAAACGATAAGATGAACGATGCTGAAGTCGATCAAAGCAGTATTTCTGAAGTTCAGGTCGAACAGCTCAGTTTACAAGGCAAAACGGAAAAAGTTCCTGTGGTCTTAGCCGAGTGTAAAGCGAAGAATTGTCCTGAAATATCGATAGATCGATTGCAAACCAATCAATTCGTATTGGATAACCTGATTGATCAGGCAATTTTAATGCATCTAAAAGAAATGCTTGAACATACGGATTCCTCAGAAACCACAGCGAAAAATGATCATCCTCAAAAGCAATCAACGGAACAGTCTGCTGCTAGTCAAGTTGCTGTCTATAAATCTGCTGCACAATTATTGGCAGAACAAATTCAACCTTATGTAAATAACTTTATCGCTTTAGATGATGAATTAAAAAGCTTAGGGGCTGGACATCAAATCAGCTTAAGTATTAGCCCTAAAATTTTGAACTCGGATGGTGCTCTAGCGACCGTAGTCATCAATACCAGCAGCTACTTGGGTGGAGCACATGGTGCATCTTCACAAACATATTATAATTTTGATTTGAAGGCGCAAAAACAAGTCGAGCTTGATCAAATTATTCAAGACAATCAAAAAGCAAAACTGAATGCCTTAGCCTATGACGCTTTTAAGGTTTGGGTGCTGGAAAATAAATTGTCTGAAAATGTTGAAGAGTATGAGCAAACTTGGAAATTCAGTTTAAGTCCTAACTTTTACTTGGGTAAACAAGGCTTGATTTTACAATATGCTGAATATGAGCTGGGGCCTTATGTTGTTGGATTGCCTCGACTTACCATTCCTTATACTCAATTGGAGAACGTGATCAAGCCAGAGTATTTGCCGCAAAGCGCTCAGGAAACTCAAACTGCTTCTCAAAACGTCACTGAGTAATTTACATGACCCAAACATCAGAATGGCGTCTGTTTGATACCCATACACATTTTGATGTGGAAGATTTTGATGCCGATCGTGAACAATTGGCGTATCAAGCGAAGTCGGTCGGAGTAGAGGCGATTATTTTGATTGGGTTTTTACAAAGTCGATTTCAGTCTTTATTAAAAACCCAGTACTTTTTAAACACCCTGAAAGGTGCTCCCAAAAGTCATTTAGCACCAGGGTTACATCCTTTTTATATTGAGCAACACGAACCACAACATTTAAATGAATTAGAGCAGATCTTAAAAACGCAACAATGTATTGCGGTAGGGGAAATTGGCTTAGATACTTTTCTAAAGCAACATAAACAGCCAGAGATGTTTGACAAGCAAAAAAAATACTTTTCTGCTCAAATTGAATTAGCCCAACAATTTGACTTACCCGTGTTATTGCATATACGTAAATCACATGCAGATGTTCTCGCTATACTTAAGCAGCATCAGTTTAAGCAGGGAGGTATTGCTCATGCGTTTAGTGGTGGTGTTGAAGAAGCGAAAGCATTTATAAAAATTGGATTTAAATTGGGTATTACAGGTCAAATTACCAATCCAAATGCTAAAAAACTTCATCAGGTGGTTCGTGAAGTTGGCGCGGAACATTTGGTTTTAGAAACGGACTGTCCAGATATGACACCTTTATGTTGTCAAGTTTCAACACAGCAGCGTACGCGGAATACACCCGTAAATTTACCTTATGTGCTCCAAGGTTTAGCTGAAAGCTTGAATATGGAGCCAAAAGATTTGGCCCCTGTTTTATGGCGTAATACAATGAATTGTCTTAAATTATAATTTAACTAATAAGATTTACATTTTGAGCTTAAGCTTTAAGCATCAACAAAAATAGACACTAAAAACCAATATTAAATGCTATTTCTGGATCGTAAATGAGCAATCGATTATAAACAGCGTTTCAAAATGTTATGAGCAGTTGCTTGTTTAAATGAAGTAGCATATTTTAATAGGATCAATAAAAATTATTCATAACATGCTTATTCAGTGCATGATATTCAGTTTTTTTAGTGAAAATATTCATCTGAAAATCGTCATAAAATTTCTGAATTAAATTCTCAATATTTAAAAATTATTAATATTTAAAAATTAAAAGATTTACGAGTTAAAATATTAAAAAGCCCAAGATTTAGATTCAAACCAGTTTAAACTAGATTTAAAGTTCTCCAAGCCCTGTATATTTTACAGGGCTTTTTTTTGTCTAAGTATCTTGATATCTGAGCACTAAAGCGATCAACCAATATTCCATTTTGAATGTTGTTGATTAATACTCGATTTGTAGAGAGAGTTTGGTAAAATGGCGCTGAATTTACCAATGATTTATGTTGCCTTATGACTGCTGCTCAAAATGATGAATATGACCGACGTTTTGCCGGTGTGGCTAAAATTTATGGTGAGGACAGTTTTAATCACTATGAAAAAAGTCATGTCATGGTCATCGGCATTGGTGGCGTAGGATCATGGGCAGTCGAGGCGCTGGCTCGATCAGGCATAGGTGAGTTAACTTTGGTGGATATGGATGTGGTCGCGGCATCCAATATTAACCGTCAGTTGCCTGCAATGAGCAATACCTTGGGGCATGAAAAAATAGAAGTGATGGCAGAGCGTTGTCGCTTAATTAATCCTCGAATTAAAATAAATCTGATCGATGATTATTTAACGCCTGAAAATGTGGCTGAGCTATTAGCAAATGCTCCAGATTTGATTCTAGATTGTATCGATGACGTCAAAGCAAAATTTGCCTTAATGTTGCATTGTCGATTCAATAAAATTCCGTTAATTGTGTCTGGCGGTGCAGGTGGGAAGCTGGATCCTTTAAAAATTCGAGTTGCAGATTTATCGAAGACTGAACAAGATCCAATGTTGGCAAAACTACGTACTCAGTTGCGCAGTAAAGGGATTTGTAAAAAGCCAAAAGAGAAGTTTGGGATTACCTGTGTGTACTCAATAGATAATCCATTTTCGAGTGCAGATGTTCGTCCAAGTGCTGGATTACGCTGTGGAGGTTATGGTTCAGCCGTTGTGGTGACGTCTAGTTTTGCGATGGTTGCTGTTTCAGAAGGTTTAAAAAAATTAGATGCAAAAAAAGCAAAGTTTTAAAATTTTCTTAGACGCTCATTTTTTTCTTTAACTCAAGAATTAGATTAATGTATTCATACTGAATGCTTATGATGTCTTCCGAAATTTTCTTATCTATAGATATTAGAAGTAAACCTTTTTTACTCTGCTTTGATAATAAAGTGTATTCATTGTTTTTGTTAAGCAATGAATAAATTTTTTTAAAATTCTTAGCATTTTTTTCTTTAACAATCTTTTCAATAATGTTTATTATCATTAACGTATGGTTTGGAAAGTCTAAAAGATTGTTTTTGAAAAAGTGCTCTTCAGTAAACATCTCGGTTAATAGTGTTTCAATATAATTTACTTTTTTTCTTAAAGTATTGAAATCGATATCAAAAAAATTGGTTAAACGAGTATCTTCAAGTTCTTTTTCTAATTTAGATTGTATCTCTATAGTATTTAATTTATTTGGAATTGAGTTCTTAAAGCCAAGCACATCAGAGTAAATCTCTAATTTAGATGCTAATACAATAATTTCTCTATAAATTGGATCTAAATTTTGATGAAGATCTCTCATTGCTGTAATTACTTCAATAAAATAATTAGTTGTTAGCTGCTTGTTAAATTGAACTTTCCAAGAGATAAATCCAATAATTGCTATAATTGGGGTTAATACGTAAGCAGTAACAGTCAATATATTGAATATATTTTCTCCATCAAGCTTACAATTTAATGACTGTGCATTGCAGATTGATATGAATTGAAAGAAGCCAAAAATTATTAAAATAATAATGTAGACACTTAGATAATACCAAATATATTTTTCAATTTCAGATTTCATGTTATTTCACTATAAATTTAATTTATATCAGAAAATTATTGATATTGAATCAAATGTATAACATATAGCCCCTATTGTAGGGGCTTAATTTATTCTATTCTGAGTCTAAAATTTCAGATTCACTAGCTTTAACTTTACTTTCTTGAGGCTTTGTTGCAGAAAGCTATTCCTGAAGGCTTCTTTAGCAATATAATTTCCAAATGAAGAAGCCTGCATCCAAAATCTATCGCACAACGAATTGGCCCTCTTATAACCAAGCTCTAATCAAGCGAGGAAA
>JAHLFF010000167.1 GCA_018883945.1 Candidatus Acinetobacter avistercoris | reverse complement strand
AAAAATACCTTCTCCCTTTGGGAGAAGGTTAGGATGAGGGAATATTAATAATGAGTGTATTGAGTGAATAATGACTTTTGAAAGAAGTCTATTGAGGAGTCTGTTCTGCAGATTCAACCTGTTTAAGTTTTTCCGCTTGAGCCTTCGCTTCAATGCGTTGAGCTTGTTCAGCACGAATACGATCATATTCAGCTTTATTTTTTGCATCACTTTTGACCGCAAAAAAAGCAATCACAATGATCAAAACAGGAATCAAAGGTCCCAAGCAAATTAATAGGATTAATTTTGGAGTTAGTTTTTTGGGTAGATTTGACATATTTCGACCTGAACTCTGACTAAATGATTGCGCGGGCAATATAGCAGAATTCAGCCCTTAAAATATACTTTTACAGTTGTAGGTGTTGAAAGCCACATTGATTAACGACATGCCTTATCTATGCGTATGTACTGACATAATGATGCCAAATCCCGCCATTAAGGTAATCACGGCCGTTCCGCCATAACTCATAAAGGGTAAGGGATCACCAGTCACTGGAAAAATACCACTGACCATGCCTGAATTTACGGATACAAAAAAGAAGAATGACAATGCTAATGTTGCGACCAAAATACGACCAAAATTATGAAATGAATGCAGCGAAATATGTAATGAACGAATAATGATTGCACCGTACAAAAGAAACAGTATAAACACACCGAGCAACCCAAATTCCTCTGCATAAGTCGACATAATAAAGTCTGTATGATGCTCAGGCAGAAAGCCATGATGGGATTGGGTTCCATTCAAGTATCCCTTCCCCGTCAAGCCTCCAGATCCAATTGCGATTTTAGACTGTGTAATATTCCAGCCTGCGCCCAATGCATCAGATTCAGGATCAAATAAAGTCAAAATACGCTTCTGCTGGTAACTGTGTAAAACAAACATCCACACAAGCGGCATAAGCGCGACCACAAAAGCGAATGCCCCCACAATATATGCCCATGACATGCCACTCAAGAACAACACAAAGATTCCACTGACCACAATCAGAATACCGGCACCAAGATCAGGCTGAAGTACAATCAACACCAAAGGACAAAACATCAAGGCCAGTGAAATAACGATATGTTTAAATTTGGGTGGTAATGCCGTTCTGGTTACATACCAAGTGATCATTAATGGAATTGAAAACTTCATGAGCTCGCTGGGCTGCATACTGCCAAAACCAGGGATCGAAATCCAGCGCTTTGCACCCAGTCTAGAATCTCCGATCAGTAAGACCAAAGCCAATAGCAATACGCCCAAACCATATAAATAAGGACTAGCCGCCTGATACACCTTGGGCGGAATTTGTGCACAGATGAACAAAACAATAAACCCTATCATAAAGCTCATACTCTGCTTACCGACCATCATCCAATTTTCGGCAGAAGCACTGTATAAAACGACCAATCCTAAACAAGCATTTAAAATGAGTAATCCTAGTAACCACGGATCAATATGGATTTTCATCCAAAATGACGAGCGATAATTCAGACTTAATCCATCACGAATCGATTGTCTTAAAAATTTATTTTGCGGCTGTGGATTCATGAGATTATCTAGATCTATTGGGTATTAAAAGCAGCCCTAGGGTAAGTATGAGTTTAGTATTTTTTTAAACATCTTATTCTAATTCTGTGTTTGTTAAATTGCATCTATTCAAATCAATTTTCTCTGATTTAAATGAATAAGAAATCTTATATACCTCACAGTTTCCTTCTAATTTAAATGCTTTTTAAAAAATTAAACGCTCAAAAGAAATGCAAAAAAATAAAGGAGCATTCAGCTCCTTTATTTATAATGACGAAAATGAATCACTACTTCATCAAGAGATCAATTTTTCCAACCAACTCATTTATATTTTTAGAAACGATAGTTGAATGCGTTTCACCTGGTTTGCTAATCAACTCTACATTTGATCCGACAGAAGACATTTTAGCTACTAAATTTTGAGTTATTGCAAAAGGAACCGTTGTATCGGCCTCACCCTGAAAAATATATACTTTTTTATCTAATTTCCTTTGGGCTGGATTATTATTCACAAGATAAGCCTGAACGTCAGGATCCGTTTGATAATCTGCTTGTAATGCTTGGTAGGCACTGAACTGCCCTGCATTTTCAGCTAACGTTTTCTGAATATCAGCACCAAACTTTTGTCCTAATTCAGGTGAACATAGTGTTTCTGCCTGTTTAGCAAGATCAATCTTACTTGTAATAAATGTTTGATTATAATTAAAATTCGGTTTTTCTGCTTTAATCCCAGAACTGGTAATAGCCGCATAGGTATATAAAGTCGCTGCAACTTGCACCGCTGTACCTAAGGTCTCAGGCTTGGTCGCAAGTTGATTTGCTGCCCCCATTCCAAAATCCAAGGTTTCTTTTAAATACGATGCCGGAGCAATAGCGACAGCACCTTTATAATTAAATCCACTGAGTGCTTGATTAAACTCAGCTGCTGCAAGCGCCGCATGCCCACCTTGTGACCAACCAATAACGCTCCAATCTTTTGAAAGATTAAAGTAGTTTTTATTTACTTCTGTCAAAGCAAAAAGTATAGATTGAGCAGCACTTTTCAAATGCAGATAAGGATGAGCGACATTATCATTACCCAAACCTTCGTAATCTGGAGCGACAACAGCATAGCCCTTTTTCACTAGTTCCAAAATTAAGTTTTTTTCTACGCCAACCAGTGCATTTCGAGAAGGTGCACATTGATCAGCGGCTCCTGTCGTGCCATGTGCCCATACCACAACAGGCCAACCTCCAATGGGTGCATTACCTTTCGGTATAAAGACCAAAGTGGTTGCCTCAATTGCTTTATTCAAAACACTTGGCATTTGATAACTGAAAACATCATGGACGTTTACAACTGAGCTTACATCTGCATCAACATTAAAGACTTTTTTAGGTGACAGTGAAGAATACTCATCGTTGTTATTATCGCTACCACAACCAGAGATGAATATTACCGTTGAAAACATCGTTACAAATATCGACTTTTTATAGGTCATTTTCATTTTTAATTCCCTTCTCATTGTTTTATTTTGCTCTTCTTGAGCTTCATTCAATAGAACATAAAAAAAAGCATCTGACTAGGATGCTTTTTATTAATCTTTAGTTTTTTTCTTATTCTATAAAAGTTATATAAAAGCTAAAAATATTCCTAAAAATATCATTATACCAATCCAACGGTTATGTCTAAACGCCCAGAAACAGCGTTGAGGATCTTTATCTTTGGTTTTGTTCCATTGGAATATAAAATCTAGACTAATCGCAAGTAAAGCAATCAAACCAAATGGAATAAGGAGATCCTCAAGCATTAACGCAGCGCCTATCAATAAAACAGTCGAAGCCTGCAGGAGAGCAATAATTTGAATATCGTATTTGCCAAATAAAATTGCTGTCGATTTAACGCCGATTTTTAAATCATATTCACGATCTGTAATTGCATATTGAGTATCATAAGCCACAGTCCAAGCCAAATTTCCAAAGTATAATAACCAACAGGTTAGATTCGGCTCAACTCCCACTGCGGTATATGCCATCGGAATTGACCATGAAAAGGCAGCCCCTAAAAACACTTGTGGCAAATGCGTATAGCGTTTCATAAAAGGATAAATAAAGGCCAGAAACAAAGCCCCAAAAGACCAATAAAAGGTTTCAATGGGTAAGAACAAGAGCATCGAGGCACTCGCAGCCACCAATACTAAAAAGACGTAAATCGCTTCACGTCCTCGGATCACACCCGTTGCCAATGGCCTGTTTTTCGTTCGCTCTACTGCACCATCCACTTTTCGATCAGCAAAATCATTAATCGCACAACCTGCAGCACGCATGAAAATGGTGCCCAAAATCATCGGAATCAAAACTGCGATACTTGGCGTCCCCTGATTGGCAATCCACAATGCCCACATCGTCGGCCAAAAGACCAATTCAGTCCCAATCGGCTTATCAAAACGACACAAATAATAATATGCACTTAAACGTTCACGCAAAGTAATCTGCTGACCTATCGACATACCCATCCTTTAACTTTCTATTCAATTATTGACTTGGATAAATTTTTCAAATTCAATAAGAAAGGTCTCTTGAACAATAAATTTACAACCGTGCCAAGTATAACAGCTCTGACGTGTCCAACCATCGTGTAAGCGTATGACACGGCGCTCACACAAGGGAGTTGTTCTTTCGAATAAAAATAATCCAATCGGTTTTTTACCAATGTGCTGAAATATTCTCGCTCTCTTTTGCAGACTGAGAATAGGAAATATACTCTTGGCTTTGACCCATGGTTTTTGTTCACAACCGTACAGGAAACTTTCTCGGACCCAAGATGTATGATGGGCTGGCATCTGCATCCACGTCGCATCATTAAAGTTTAGACGATGAAATCCCTCACTTAGCGGTTCTACTGCAAACTGACCACCTGCCAAGTCGGTTAATTGCTGTGTTAAAGATCCATCTGCAAATAACCAATCAAGCAGTTCAACGGGTATCTGATGGTGATGTTGTCTATATTTTTTTGAATTTACTCTAGATCGCATATCTAAGCCTTAACCAACACACTATTCTTACTTAACATTGCTCTCACTTAACATTGATCTTACTCAAATTTGCTCTTACTTAAGATTGTTCTTACTTAACATTGCTCTTACTTAAGATTGTTCTTACTTAATGCTATTCTCACTAGACATTCAAAATTATACCTGACGATAAAATGCAATGAGGAAATACTTTGACATTATTCTTAATCATCAATATTTCATTTCGTACTTCATAATCAATTTAAAATATGAGAAATAAAAAATTATCATTGCGAATTATCGTGCAATATTTATTGATATTATTTTTCACGCTTACGAGCTTAACAACGCATTCTAAGAAAATCGCGTTGAGTTTTGATGATGGCCTAAATCCTCAATTCAAATCACAAGCCTTGATCATTAATCAAAATATTTTAGATCAACTCAAAAAACATCAAATTCAAACCATTATTTTCCCTAGCCTGATTAAAATTGGGGATTACCAAGGTAAACAAATCATTGAAAAATGGGGTAAATCTGGACATATCATTGGCAATCATAGCGCCCTACATCAGAATTTAAATCATGCTAATGTATCTGTTTCAAGCTATATTCAAAGCATTCGTGATGCTGAAACCATACTTAAGACTCTCACAAATTTTCAACTCATTTATCGTTATCCCTTTTTAAAAGAAGGTGACACGCTGGATAAACGAGATCAGGTAAGACACTGGCTGATTCAAAATAACTATCAAAATGGAGGCGTCAGTATAGATGCCAGCGATTGGTTTTATAATCTAAAATTTCAACAATATAGTCAGATTAAGTCATCGGATAAAATTCAACGATTAAAAAAAGCTTATCTTTCCCACCTTTTAAATCGTGCTGAATACTATGAGCAACTGGCAATTAAAACCCTACAAAGATCGCCTAAACATGTTTTATTACTGCATGTAAATCAAATCAATGCTGCCTTTTTAGATGAAGTTATTCAAAATTTTCAAAACAATGGCTGGACAATGATCTCTGCGAAAGAGGCTTTTCAAGATCCCCTTTATCAACAATTTAGTCAAAATATACCCGCAGGAGAAAGTATCATTTGGTCTATCGCAAAAAGCCAAGGACTAGAAAACTTACGCTACCCAGCAGAAGATGCGCCATATGAGATAGAAAATATACAAAACTTTGGTCTTGATTAAAAAGCTGAAAACTTCTAAAAATATTCATTACTTTGAAATCTTTGTCAGTTTTAAATATTGAGCATTTCTTAAGATTGATCATTACAAGACACGGATCATGACTAGACATGGATCATTTAAATATGAGCAGTATCGAAGTTTTAGTATTGGAACAAAGCTTAAGCATTGTCAGTTTTGGCAATCACTTCAAACTTACCTTGTGCCGTTTTAATCAGAACTAAACCTTCAGCACTAATATAAAAACTTTTCGGATAATCAAAATTCAATGCCAGTTCAGGATTTTTAAGCTCTAAAAATTCAGCCTGTTTATACCCTTCTACGGTACGTCCGACTTCCATATAACTCACTTCAGAAAAATTGAGCTTAAAGCCTTTTTCTTGATCTTGAGGATCGATCCAAGGGAAAAATCCAGTTTGTTTTTTTCGTGGTTTAGCCATGACAACTCAATAAACTTAGTAATGATCTATATTAACCCAAGAATAAGAAAACCCGCGACTAGCGCGGGTTTTTATCACTTAAATTCTTTACAGAATTACAAGCTGTAGTACATATCAAATTCAACTGGATGCGTTGTTGTATTTAAACGACGAACTTCTTCAGTTTTCACTTCAATATAGGCATCAAGCATGTCTTTAGTGAATACACCACCTTTAAGAAGGTAGTCATGATCCGCTTGAAGCGCTTCAAGAGCCATATCTAAACTATGTGCCACTGTTGGGATTTTAGCTTCTTCTTCAGGCGGAAGATCATATAAATTCTTGTCAGCAGCTTCACCTGGGTGGATCTTGTTTAGGATACCGTCAAGACCAGCCATCAACAATGCCGCGAAACCTAAATACGGGTTCATCATTGGATCAGGGAAACGTGCTTCAATACGCTTACCTTTCGGGCTAGACACGTAAGGAATACGGATAGAAGCAGAACGGTTACGCGCTGAATAAGCCAACATAATCGGTGCTTCATAATGTGGTACTAAACGCTTGTACGAGTTTGTAGATGGGTTCGTAATCGCATTCAATGAGCGTGCATGTTTAATCACACCGCCGATGAAATACAATGCCATTTCTGACAAACCTGCATATTCATCACCAGCAAACAAGTTCTTGCCGTCTTTAGCGATCGACATATGAACGTGCATACCTGAACCATTATCGCCAACCATTGGTTTAGGCATAAAGGTTGCAGTTTTAGCATATTGATGCGCAATGTTCCAAACAGCATATTTAAACTGTTGTACTTCGTCCGCTTTGCGAACCATTGTATTGAAACTTACACCAATTTCTAACTGGCAAGATGCAACTTCATGGTGATGTACTTCTACACGGCCTGGCCCCATGATGTCTTCAATTTTCGCACACATTTCTGCACGCATATCATGAGAAGAGTCAACTGGAGGAACTGGGAAATAACCACCTTTAACACGTGGGCGATGACCAGAGTTACCGCCTTCGTAATCTTTATTGGTTGACCAAGCAGCTTCTTCAGCAATCAATGTATGGCGCGCGCCAGACATATCGATTTCCCATTTTACTTCGTCAAAAACGAAGAATTCTGGTTCAGGACCGAAGAATGCAGTATCACCAATACCTGTAGATTTCAAATATTCTTCTGCACGGCGAGCAATCGAACGTGGGTCACGGTCATAACCTTGACCAGTAGATGGTTCGATAACGTCACAAGTCACAACAACAGTTGCTTCAGCAAAGAACGGGTCTAAAAAGCCTGTTTCTGCATCTGGACGCAAAATCATGTCAGACGCTTCAATGCCTTTCCAACCAGTGATTGAAGAACCATCGAACATTTTGCCATCTTCAAATGTATCTTCATCGACTGTATCAGCAGGATAAGTTACATGCTGTTCTTTACCCTTAGTGTCAGTAAAGCGAAAATCGACCCACTTTGCGCCACTTTCTTGTATGAGTTGAAGGACTTTGTTCGCCATGCTCATTTTGCTCCAATGAATTTTTTGTTGCACTAATCGTGCGTGTTAGAAGTTAGTAGATATTAAGCAATTCTCATACCAACTTTAATAAATCAATCTAAAAACCTGAAATCCTTATAAGAATGGCGGCATAGATCATCTACTTCATGGCATATTATACTGGCTATGAGGCAAAATGCACCATATTCAAACACTCAACTAAGTTATAATTTTATCATCAGTTTATTCGCACCAAATAAGTGCAAAATCAAATATTTAATTTTATATATTCCTTTAAAACATGTAATGTTTGTTCGAAATTCATACGATATTTATACTTTTTGTTAATACTTAAGGATCATAATGATTAAATAAATCAAATGATTGAATCATACAAATACTTATCTATTACAAATTCAATATTCCATATATGACAAAGTTCAAAATATCAGCCGCTTTAAGCTTATAGATGCACTAATAGAGGGAGGTCTCTATAATTACAAGGCAAGTGATATTCAGTACCAGTAAAGAAACTTTGAATTTTAGTTTCGTTCAAAATTTTATCTTTTTTTTACTGCCTTTTAAATTTTTTATATTTTCTTCAAGTCCTGTTATTTAATGCTAAAACAAACCAGCACTATAAAATTTTTAATCCTCCATTCAAGAGTAGATTAAAACAACATTTCTCTTGACTACAAAGCAAATTACATCAATTTTCGCATCATTATTAAACCGTTAAATTACTGATAAATTCTTTTTTTGTATCAAATTTTAATTTAATTTAATTTAATATTTACTTTAGCAATACTTTCCAATAAATTATTAAACATAAATCCTAAAACAGCTTTCTTTAATCATAAATAATGTTCAAATATTTTGTTTTAATCATTTCAAGCCTGATTATACTCTTCATCATTCTTTATGTTTTCCGCCCAAGCAGCGAAACTAAAGCAGAGCATACGGCCTCATCTACCCTAGACAATCTTCAAAATTTAAAGGTTGCAAGTCTGGCATCGCCTACAAAAAATACGACAACTCATAAATCGAGTAGTGATGATCATACGGATCCAGATGAGGATCTTGATGGTTTACCCGATCATATTCAAAATTATATCAAAAAAGAGTTTCAGAACTCCTTAGCATTACAAGCTGGAATGACGAATCTTGCACGTGCTTGGAATGCAACTCTGAAAGGAAATTTGGATAGGGACAGTGCAAAAATGATTGCAAATGACATTTCAGCAAATATCGCCTGCTTATTCAGTCCAAATGTTCTCGAAAAAAGTAATAAAAACTTCGAACAAATGCAAAAAGCCATCACAGATACAAGAGCAGAGTTACTCAGTTCCTCAAAAAACACCCAAGCTTATATTGAATTCAATGAATTAATAAATGGACAATATTTCCCAGATCAAGGAGAGAACAACTGTACAAAACAAGTAAATGAAGCTCCATATTAATATACCTCTAAAGGACAATAACAATGAAAAAGACTTTGCTTTTTATAATAATTTCGATTTTATCAGTAGAAATTTATGCACAAAACTCAGACGCCACATCTGATAAAAATAATACATCTGTTGTTTTCATCAATGGCATAAACAATACATTTGATGATGCTACGATGAGCCAAATAGCACTCAAAAATGTAATTAAACAACAACGTCAAAACTACACGGTTAACCTCGCTTTTAATAAAAAAGAAGGATTTCTCAAAGACATTAAACAGGTTGTGAGTCAAAAATTTAAACTTGAAGACAATCGTCAATTCTGGAAAATTATCGATAATTTTGGAGATATCCAAAATGCGAGTTTGATTGGTCAGGAAACCTACCAGAAATACGTAGATGAACTTAAAAACGATAAAAACTTACTTCCAGAAATCGAAGACCATCTTAAACAGTATGACCAAGATATCGTAGATGGAAAGAAAGTGGTTTTAGTTCCACATTCACAAGGCAATTTCTATGCAAATGCCAGTATGAATCTCATGTTAGCCAATTCTAAACGCGCCCGTAATCAGTTATTCACTGTGGGATTAGCATCTCCAGCGGATCGTTTATTGCCTAATTCGAGCTATATCACGTCTTCAAATGATATGCTCATCAATTCGGTTAGATTAGTTTCTCCATCCACTTTAAAGTCAAATATCCGTATTCCATTTTCTTTATATGATGTCGTCGGTCATAGTTTTAATGACACCTATTTGCGTAAAGGAGACGGTCAAAAAGCGGTTTTGAAAAATATTATCACTTATGGTGATGCCTCTTAGTTAATGCTGATAGCGCTTAATTAATGGTAATGAGTTTTAATTCTGGAATTAATCAAAATACCGGAAAAACTCAAAGTCTAAAATCATTCGTGTATTGATTATTCAACCCGTTGAAATAATCCATTAACTGATTTTAAAGAAGTGAAAAATATCAAAAACTTTCTGATATTATAGCCTGCACCTTGCAGGCTTTTTAAATTCTGCAACTTCATGAAAATACTGAATGCGAGTAATTTTAAACAGTTAGTAAGTTTCGACATATAAAATCAAGAGGTTAAGCCTGAAATGCTTTTAATGATAGACAATTACGATAGCTTTACTTATAACATTGTCCAATATTTTGGTGAGTTAGAACAAGAAGTAAAAGTCGTTCGTAATGATCAAGTCACGTTAGAGGAAATTGAACGATGGCAACCTCAGTATTTGGTGATTGGTCCAGGACCTTGCTCTCCATCTGAAGCAGGTATCTCTATTCCTGCGATTCAACATTTTGCTGGAAAAATTCCGCTACTTGGCGTCTGTCTTGGGCATCAAGCGATTGGTCAAGCCTTCGGCGGCTCGATTATTCGTGCTAAAAATGTCATGCACGGCCGCCTATCGGACATGTATCACAACGATACCGGGATTTTCAGCAACCTTACTTCTCCATTTTCAGCAACTCGTTATCATTCTTTAGTGATTGATCAAACTTGTGTGCCTGAGTGTCTTGAAGTGAATTGTTGGACCCAAGAATCAGATGGCTCCATAGAGGAAATTATGGGTGTAAAGCATAAGACATTAGCTGTCGAAGGCGTGCAGTTCCACCCTGAATCTATTTTGAGCCAACATGGTCATCAAATATTTAAGAACTTTTTAGAAAATTATGCATAAATGAGCGTAAAACAGAATATGAATATCCAACAAGCTTTAAATAATATTACCAAACATATCGATTTAACTCAGCCACAGATGGAAGAGGTTATGCGCACCATTATGCGTGGTGAGGCAACTGATGCTCAAATAGGCGCCCTGATGATGGGTTTACGTTTAAAAGGCGAAAGTATCGATGAAATTACCGCAGCTGCACGCGTCATGCGTGAGTTTGCAACTAAAATTGATGTGAGCGATTTACCTTACTTAATTGATATTGTTGGTACAGGTGGTGACGGTCAAAACCTATTTAACGTCTCTACTGGATCGAGTTTTGTCATTGCAGCTTCAGGTGCAACGATTGCAAAACATGGTAATCGTGGTGTATCTACAAAGTCAGGCTCATCTGATCTGCTGGAAAAAGCAGGGATTAACCTTGATCTGAATATGGAACAAACGGAACGTTGTATCCGTGAAATGGGCGTAGGTTTCTTGTTTGCCCCCAATCATCACAAAGCAATGAAATACGCGATTGCGCCTCGTAAAGAACTAGGCATTCGTAGTATTTTCAATTTACTAGGCCCGCTTACGAATCCGGCTGGTGTAAAACGCTTTGTCATCGGTGTTTTTTCCAATGAGTTATGTCGTCCAATTGCTGAAGTCATGAAACAGTTAGGTGCTGAACATGTCATGGTCGTTCATTCAAAAGACGGTCTAGATGAAATTAGCCTTGCATCTTCTACCTATGTGGCTGAACTTAAAAATGGTGAAATTACCGAGTGGGAAATCACCCCTGAGAGTGTAGATATTGAATCACAAGCTCTTTCAGGTCTCATTGTTGAAGGTTCTGATGAAAGTTTGACGCTCATTAAAGATGCTCTAGGCAAGAAAAAATCAGCCATTGGTGAAAAAGCAGCAGCAATGCTGGCGCTCAACGCAGGTGCTGGTATCTATGTTTCAGGCCTAACGACTAGTTATAAGCAAGGTGTCGCTCTGGCGCATGACATTATCTATGGCGGACAAGCTTTAGAAAAAATGAGTGTGTTGTCTGAATTTACGAAAACCATGAAGCACTACGAAGTTTAAAATTTAAGGAAGATCCGTCATGGTCGATATTAAAAATACCATATTGGGTAAAATTGTTGAACGTAAGCATGAAGAGTTTGCTGATCGTTTAAAGAAATATAGCCTAAAAGATGTTGAAGAACTTGCAAAAGCAGCAACACCTGTACGTGGTTTCGCTCAAGCTTTAGCACAAAAGCGCCCTGCTGTTATTGCAGAAATTAAAAAAGCATCGCCGT